>CANLGS010000179.1 GCA_947490035.1 Gemmataceae bacterium | reverse complement strand
TGCCTTTAATCTGCGTCCGTCTGCGTCATCTGCGGCTCTTCTCTTCCTGTCCTACTGTCCTCCTGTCCTCTGCCTTCTGTCCTCTGTCCTCTGTCCTCTGCCCCCTCTCCAAAGACTTTGCGCACGGTGAAATTGACACGCCGGTCTGAAACGCGGACAATGGGCGGTGGTGGCACGTACCCCGCGGTGGTTTTTTCGCCCGGCCCGAATTGGTTGTGCTATACCACTACCATCGAGCCTCCCGCTTCTAACCGGGTCAGGGCGCCGGCACAGGGTCATCTCATGCGCACCGTTACCTTCCTGGTTCTCGAAGGGGTCGATAAGGGCCGCGTTTACCGCGACCTTCCTATCCCCGTGACGATCGGCCGGGAAGAGGGCAACGGCCTGCGCCTCAACGACGAGCGCGTCAGCCGGTTTCACGCCAAGGTACAAGTCGAAGACAACGACATCATCCTGACCGACCTCGACAGCACGAACGGCACGCGCGTGAACGGGACGGCGATCCAGATCCGCCGGCTGCGCCCCGGCGATCAGGTGTCGATCGGCCGGAGCATGTTGCTGTTCGGGACGATGGAAGAAATCGCGGCGCGGAAGGCCGCGGTGCCGGCGAACAACGCCGGCGGGCAGGTGCAGACGATCCGCGCCGACGAACTGGCGGCGGCGTCCGGGCGCGTCTCGATTGCCGACAGCCAGCGCACCGTCGCCCCGGCCCCGCCGAACGTCGGGTGGACCGCGTTCGACGACGAGGTGCCGCTGCTGCCGAACAAGCTCACGCCGTCGCAGGCCGCGCGCCTCGCCGAGATTCTCGACTACCTGCACAAGGGGTTGACCACGGCCGTCGAGAACATCGACGCGAACGAGGACGGCACCGAGATCCGGATCGGGTTCGCCGAGTGGCAGACGATCCAGGCCGTGCAGATGCTCCTCGCACGCTACGCGCGCAACATCTCCGAACCGGCGTGAGTAGTTTTCAGTGCCCAGTTTTCAGTGTTCAGTAAGACAGTGTCCCACGTGCTGGTGGAATGCGCCGGCCTTACTGAACACTGAAAACTGAGCACTGAAAACTCCGCGTCAGCGGGAGAAGATCACCGCGCCCGCCCCCAGCAGCATCTCCAGCTCTTCGAGCTTCAGTGCCGCCGGGTTCACATTGAACTCGTCGTTCAGTTTCAACCGCACCTGCTTGCCGGCGGGGTCGCGAACACTCAGATAGACTGGGCACGCGCCCTTGTAACGCTTCAGGATCAGGCTCACCGCGTCCAGCTTTCGTAGCGTCTCGTCGTCCTCGGCGTAGGCCACCTTCAGCACCATGCTCTTGGTGAATTCGGCCCGCGCCTCTTCCAGCGTGATAATCTTCTTGATCGCGAAGTCCGGTTCGGCGCGGTCGGGCGCGAAGTTCAGCACGCCCTCGAACACCGCGACCGTGTCCGAACCGACCTGATCCTTGAACCGGGAGTATTCGTCGGACCACAGGATGCACCGCACGCTGCCGGTGAAGTCCTCGATGCGGAACATCGCGTACTTGCGGCCGATGTTGCGGCCCTTGTTGGCGGTGCGCACGTCGAGGTTGGTAATCATGCCGCCGATGCGGGCCTCGGTGCCGTTTTTGCCGCCCTTCGCGAGGTCGCCGGCGTCGTGCGTGCGGTACCGCCGCAACTGCTCGTCGTGCTGCGCGAGCGGGTGACTCGAAATGTAGAAGTCGAGCGCCTCCTTCTCGAACTTGAGACGCTCCGTCTCGGGCCACTCCGGCACGTCGGGCAGCCCGTGGTGGGTGCCGCCGGTTGCTTCCTCCGCGTCGTCGCCGTCGAACAGGTCGAGGAAGCTCTTCTGGCCGCGCTTCTTCTCGGACGCGCGCTCGTCGGCCGACGAGTACGCCTTCGCGACCGCCGCGAAGTGCGCGGCCCGTTTCCCGAACACGTCGAACGCCCCGGCCTGCACCATCTTCTCGACCGCCGACTTCGGCACGATGCGCCGGTCGATGCGCTCGCAGAAGTCGAAGAGGTCTTTGAACGCGCCGCCCTCGGTGCGGGCGCGGACGATCTCCAGCGACGCCCCGCGGCCCAGCCCTTTGATCGCAGTAAGCCCGAAGATGATGCGGTTGTTCCGCACGTCGAAGTCGGCCATGCCGCGGTTCACGTCGGGCGGCAGCACGTCGATGCCGAGCCTGCGCGCGTCGGAGATGTGGTCGATGAACACGTCGCGCCTGTTGCCGTCATCAATCTCCGACGACAGCAGCGCCGCCATATATTCCGCCGTATAGTGCGCTTTCAGATATGCGGTTTGATAACCGATCTGCGCATACGCCGCCGTATGTGAGTTATGGACGATCAGTCCGTTGGCGACGAAGTTGTGATCGACATCAACAGTGAGGTCGTAGGTATCTTGCACGCCGACGTATTCAACCGAGACGACGCGATCCCAGAACACGTCCGAACACGCGACGGCGGCGAGTCGTTCGGAGTTGAAGAACGCGGCCAGCTTTGCAATCGTCGGTCGTCGGAAGCCCTTCTTACCCACAGACGGCGTGCCGTAGAAGTCCTGAGTTGAAACGTCGGACTGCTGTTCCAATTCGTCCCACGTCAGCCCGCGCGCTTTTCGTTCTTCATCAACCCACGCTCGCACTTCGAGCGGAACCGTGTCTTTGCTCGTCATCCCGCGAGTGGTGTTGGCGACGTGTTCGCGTAAGGTCTCAACGGCCCGCTCGCGTGCGAGACAATGCGGAGCGATGCGTTCGAGGAACGTTTCGGCCGCGCCGTCACCGAGCAGGTGAACCGTGAATCCTGGCTTCAACCCGCCCTTGTATTTGAACTGCTTCTCGTGAATGCGGCTGACGATGCCGAGTCGCAGCAGGAGGTGTTGAACGTCCTCCGCCAGATGCTGGGAAGATGTCGCGTAGAACGGCACCTTCAACGTGGCGTTCGCGATAAATCCGTCCCCGGCCCACAGGCGACCGAGGAACAGTTCGACGTCCGCGTCGCACAGCCGAAACACTGCGAGCGGGACGAACTTCGTCGTTGCCTTCTTGCCGAGAATACCGAGCCGCTCAGCCCAGCGGAACGCCCCCGACCGCGCGGGCGGCGCGAGAACCGCGAGACCACCGGTATCGCGCTCACTCTTTGGCTTGAACCGAGCGTCTCGCCCAGTATTCGCCTGAACCTCTAAATTGCGGCGGTTCTTGCGCGTGTATACCTTTGCGACCGTGTCCGGAAATTGACCGATCGCGCTCGCGAAGTCATCAATCATCCGCCGGTCGTTGCCAAAGAAGTATAGTGTACTCGGGTGACAGGTGTTACCCTCTGACAGCAACCCGGCGAGCGCGATCAGTTCGTGCCGGGGCCACGATTCGGTGGTTGGTACTGTCAGCCTTCGCGGCGCGGCGATGCGGTCACCGGGTTTGAGGTCGCCGAGGTTCGTCCAGCCGTCGAGAGTGCGGAACGGGTGGTTCGCGGTCGCGGTGATGTGCTTACCCAGTTCGGTCTTGAGTCGGTAGACGCGCTTCCTCCCGTTCCACATCACATCCGTTACCGCCCGAGAAACGAACTTCTCGTTCGATCCGAGCGCGGGAACCACGAATGGCCGCTTTGTCCGGAACAGGTCACCGACCGTTGTGATCTCGCCAGTATCGGCGTCCATCACTTTTGCTTCTTCATTCAAACATTTGTTAAAGCCGTACCCCCCGAACTTCACGATCAGCTCGAAAATCTCGTCGGCCTTCTCCGCGGCCATGTCGCGCTGCACCGCACCAGCGATGAAGTCTGCTTTGCGGGCGTTGATGATCTCGAAGTTCTTCTTGCTGATGGCTTTGATACACGCATACGCTTTCGCGAGTTCGATACCGCCCATGCGGTTCAAGATCCGCATAATTTGCTCTTGATACACCATGACAGCGTATGTCTCGCTCAGCACCTCCTCCATGATCGGGTGCGGGTAGAACGGCTTCTTGCGGCCGTTCTTGCACTCGACGTACTCGTCCACCATGCCGCCTTCGAGCGGGCCGGGGCGGTACAGCGCCAGCACCGCGATCAGGTCGCGGATGTTGTCCGGCTTCATCCGCTTCAGCAACTCGCGGATACCCTCGCTTTCGAGTTGGAACACGCCTTTCGCGTCGCCGCGCTGGAGCAACTTATATGTTTCCACATCATCGAGCGGGAACTTCATCGGGTCGATGGTTTCGTTCCGCGTCCGCTTAATCATCTTCACGCAGTTGTCGAGTACCGTGAGGTTGCGCAGACCCAGGAAGTCCATCTTCAGCAGGCCGACCTTTTCCAGGATGCCCATTTCCCACTGGGTCGTCATCGTGGTCGTGTCGCTGACGTTGTCGTCGCCCTTCTTGGGCGGGCGCTGCACCGGCACGTAGTCGGTCACCGGGCCGTTCGCGATCACCACGCCGGCCGCGTGCGTGCCCACGTTCCGGTTCGCGCCTTCCAGCTTCAGCGCGATGTCCACCACCTGGCGGATGGACGGGTCTTGATCGTACTCCTTGCGGAAGTCCGGCGACTCGTCGAGCGCTTCCTGAAGGCTCTTGGAGATCGCGCCTTTCATCGGGACGAGCTTGCACAGCGCGTTCATACGCTCCGGCGTTTGGCCCAGCACGCGGCCCACGTCCTTGAGCGCGGCCTTCGCCGCGAGCGTGCCGAACGTGCCGATCTGCGCCACCGACTTTTCGCCGTACTTCTGCTTCACGTAGTTGATGACCAACTCGCGGCGATCCTGGCAGAAGTCGATGTCGATATCCGGCGCCTCGGACCGGTTCGGGTCGAGGAACCGCTCGAACAGCAAGTCGTATTCGAGCGGGCAGACGTGGCTCATGTACAGCAAATAGCAGACGATCGCACCGCAACCGCTGCCGCGCGCGGTGCAGGGGATGCCTTCTTCGCGCGCGAACCTGACGAAGTCCCACACCACCAGGAAGTACGTCGGGAACCCCATCTTCTCGATAATCGCGAGTTCATGATTGAGCCGCTTGCGCACGGCTTCGCTCGGCTCGGCGCCGTAGCGCTCGTACATGCCGCGCTCGCACAACTCGCGCAGGTACGCCTCCGGCGACTTCGCGTCGGGGGTCTGAAACACCGGGAAGTGGCGCTTCTTGAAGTCGAGTTCGATGTCGACCTTGTCCGCGATCTCCTGGCTGCGCGCCACCGCGTCCGCGTGGTTCGGGAACAGCTTGTACATGTCCTCCGGGCTGCGGACGTAGTACGGGTTCGGCATCCGCTCTTCGGGGTACTTCTTCTTTCGCGGGTCGTGCATCTGGCGCGTGTTGATGCAGAAAAGAACGTCGTGCGCCTGCGCGTCTTCGGAGCAGAGGTAGTGCGCGTCGGCGGTAGCCACGAGCGGCACGCCGAGCTTGTTCGCGATGTCCGCCGCGACCGGCGTACACTGGTCCTGAAGCCCGATACCGTTGTTCTGAATTTCGATGTAGAAGTCTTCGTTGAAGACTTTGCGGAACCACTTCGCGGTCTTCTCGGCTTCGGGAATCTTGTCCTTGATGATGTACTGGTTGAACTCGCTCGCCAGACACCCGCTCAGGCACATGATGCCTTCGTGATGCGCTTCGAGAATCTCTTTGTCGATGCGCGGGTTCCGATAGAACCCTTCGAGGTACGCGATGCTCGACAGTTTGATAAGGTTCTTGAACCCGATCTCGTTCTTGGCGAGCAGCGTGAGGTGCGTGGAGAAGCCGAGTTCGCCCTTGCTGTCGCGGTCGGTGCGCGGGCCGGGCGCGAGGTACGCTTCGTAGCCGATGATGGGCTTGATGCCCGACTTCTTGCACTCCATGTAGAACTCGACGGCGCCGTACAGGTTGCCGTGGTCGGTAATGGCGCACGCGTTCATGCCGAGCTTCTTGGTCTGCTCCACGAGCGGCGGGATGCGGTTGAACCCGTCCAACATGCTGTAGTGCGTGTGCAGGTGCAGGTGGCAGAAGCAGCGGGCCATTCGTGGCGTCCTGGCGTGGTGAACATGCGGACAACGCGGGCACCGTGTGGTTATACCCCGGCCGCGCCGGGTGCGGAAGGTGAACAGCGGCGGCTGTACCGTTCGCGCGGGCGCGGTTATAAGGGATGCATGATGTCGTTCGGAAGTAACCGCCGCGTGCTTCGCGCCGCGCTGCTGCTCATTCTTGCCCCGTTCGCGGGGTGCGCGGAACTGCCGCCGCCCGAATTCGTCTCGAAGGAGTACCGATTCAGGGCGCAGTTCGGGGGCGTGCCGAAGGTGATCGAGAAGGTGGGCGTCACGCAGTCCACGGTGTACTCGGTCGAGCGCCCGGCCGGTGTGTTCCGGGTCACGATCACCGACCTGCCCATTCCAGCCGACGACCCGGCGGAGCGCGCGTCCGCGTACCTGATTTCGGCGAAGGACGATTTGATTCGCGCCGCGCGGGCGGCGCAGACGGCGGACGCCTCGACGACGCTCGCGGGCAAGTACCCCGGCCGCGCGTTCGCAGCGACGTTCGGGGGCGCGGAGCCGGGGGCGATGCGCGCCCGCATCTTCCTGGTGGGCAAGCGGCTGTATCAGGTGCTGGCGGTCGGCACCGCGGAGTACGCCAACTCCGACGCCGCGACCGCGTTCCTCGACTCGTTCCAGTTGACCGAGTGATCTTGTGGTTGGCTCGGGTAGGTGCCGCTTGCCGAGCGGCACGGGATAGCCCGCGTGCGACCGAAACGAACATCCGCGAAGTGATTCGCGTTGGGCGGCCGTGCCGCTCGGCAAGCGGCACCTACCGGAAGGCGGTGCGCCGGCGACACGATCGGCGCGTCAGTCCCGGCGCCACATGTGTTCGTTGCGCAGTTGCCCGCGGCGCGTGACGCCGGGCGTGTAGGCCGGGCGCGGCGGCGCCGCCTTGTTGCCGCCGAAGATCGCGCGGATGCGGTCGGAGAGTTGGTCGAGGGCGTCCGGCGGGGCGATCAACTTACCGTCCGGCGCGGACAGCGGCGCGAGGACCGTCTTCGGGTCGATGCCCGTGCCCTTGAACGCGTCGTAAGGCTTGTTCGGGTCGTATGGCCGCTGCAGCGCGTTCTCCGCGACCGGCACCCCGGCCTGCGGCGCGGCCTGCGGCAACTGCTTGCCCACCGGGTTCACCTGCCCGCGATAACCGCCCACGACCTGACCCGGCATCGCGTTCGGCGCGCCGTTCTGCGCCGTGCCGCGCCCGGTCACCCCGACCGCGCACAGCACCCCCACCGCGAGCACGACTCGCCGCATGACACGCCCCCCGACGGATTGTTTCAACAGAGTGCGCGGAGATATGCCGTCGGCCGCGGGGCGCGTCAAGGATTTTCTTGAGCCGCTTGCGAAGCCGCGAGCGGCTGACAATCAGGCGGCCCGCTTCTCCCGACCTTCCTGAATCACCAGCCACAGCCAAACCACCAGAATCACCACCCACTGAACGACGGGCACGCGGACGCCGTGCATGTTCGGCGTCCGGCGGAACTGCACGTCGGTGTTGAAGCGGTACAGGTCGGTGCCGAGAACGATGAGACCGCCAATTGCAACCGCGACCGTGACGTAGAGCAGTAGCCGCGAGCGCGTTGGGTGCGTGCGCCGGCGCAACG
>CANLGS010000178.1 GCA_947490035.1 Gemmataceae bacterium | reverse complement strand
TCGATGACGAGGTCGAACCGGCGGGCGCGGAGTTCGCGCGCGAACGTCCACGCGGTCGCGACCGCGCCGCGCACGCCCTTGAGCGCGCCGCGGTCGAACGCGAGCGTGTCGGTTAAATCCGGGTGACCGGTGAGGAGTGATTCGTAAGCGGCGTTCACGACCCAGGTGATGTGTGCGGCGGGGAACCGCGCGCGGAGTGCGGTCAGCACCGGCAGCGAGTGGACGATGTCGCCCAGCGCGCTCGGCTTGATAAGGGCGATCCGTCGCGCGTCGATCCGGTCCAGCGACATCGGAATCCTTCCCGGCGAACCCCGCCCGCGAGGGCGGGGGTATCACGGTGCCCTCGACTCGCCACCCCCGCCCTCGCGGGCGGGGTTCGCCTTCACCCGCGGCAGCAGCGCGCCGACCGCGAGGAGCGTGACGACGGCCGCGAGGTACGGTAGTGTGCGCGACGGTTCCGCTTGGAACAAGACCGATCCGAGGAACGGCCCGAGGATGCGGCCGAGCGACGCGAACGACTGGTTCACGCCCAGCACTTCGCCCTGCCGCGCCGGGTCCGACCGCTTCGACACCAGCGCCGACACCGACGGGTTCACGAACGCGAAGCCGATCACCGAGACGGCGATCGCGACGTAGAACAGCGGCTTCAGATAACCCGCGCCGCGTGTGTCGGGCATGGACGCGAGCAGCGCCATCACGCCGACCAGCGCGAGGCCCAGGATCATCATCCCGAGGCCGGCCTTCAGCAACTTCTCCTCGCCGCGCTTCTTCACCATCGGCCGGTACGACCCGCCCGCGAACGTCAGCACCGCGCCGACGAACGCGAACACCAGGAAGTTGTCGTTGTCCGCCATGTTGAACGCGGACTTCGTGAGCAGCGCGAGCGTGGCCTCGAAGTTGGCGAACGCGAAGATCGCCAGGAAGTAGATCAGCACCAGCGCGCCGATGGTCGGCATCGCCAACACTTCGCGCGTCTTCGCGAGGCTGAAGAACGCTTTTTCGGCCTTGTTGTTCGGGTCGCGCGTCTCCTTGAAAATCGCGAGCGCGATGAGCAGCGCCACGAGCGACAAACCTGACGCAAGGGCGCCGACGCCCCACGGCTCCTGTGCGAACAGTGCCAACCCGAAGTACGCGATGAGCGGCCCGAGTGTGAACCCGGCCCCGAACGCGATGCCGATGAGCGCCATTCCTTTGGCGCGCTTTTCGGGCGTGGTGCAGTCGGCGATCACGGCCGCCGCGGTGCCGACGCTCGCGCCCGCGATGCCGGCCCCGATTCGCGCGAGGAGCATCAACAAGAGGGCGAGTTCCGGCTGCGTGTTCGGGTCGAGCGTGACGGCGAACGCGTAGAGCGCGTAGAAGACCACCGACCCGAGCAGGCTGACGAGCAGCACCGGCCGCCGGCCGATGCGGTCGGAGACGCGTCCCCACATCGGCGAGAACACGAACTGCATGAGCGAGAACACGGAGAACAGCACGCCGATGACGACGCCGCGCGTGATCTCGTCGAGGTTAAGCGCTGAGAGGTACAGCCCCGCCTGTCGCGGGAGAACGGGCAGGACGATGCCGAAGCCCAGCAGGTCGATGAACACGACCAGCCACACGATGAGGAGCGCGGACTTCTTCGGCGAGCGGGGGTCAGGCGAGCCGGGAGCGTGAGCAACCGGAGGCGTCGGCGGAGTGTCATTCATGCGGAGAAGATACAGACGCCGCACCGCCCGCACAGCCCGCGCCGACGGCGCCGCCGGCGCGCGCGGCGCGGGTGGGCCGCGCGTACCGGCGTGTTCCGGGCGGTTGCCGTTGACCGCAATCGCGGTTCTGACGACATTGCTAACTGAACCGCCGTCTAGGTAGGTGCCAAAGCATGACCGTTGTCGAACCGAACGCGCGCACGACCTCAGTAGACCCCGGCACGCGGACCGCGTTCCTCGTCGTGAACAGCGCCGGCGCGCCCGACGGGCGGTTGCTCGCGGCCGTGAAGTACCCCGGCGAGAACCTGTCGCCGGAAGTCGCCATCGCGCGCGCCCGCGCCGAGGGCGCGCCCGTGCCGGTCGGGTTCCAGGTGCCGGTCTGCGTGTGCGTCTTGAGGGTGGCGCCCGACTTCGCGCTGCTCAACTTCAAGTGTCTTGACGAGCCGCACTTCCGGCCGCGCGAGATCGTCAACCAGTTCTGGTTCGGCGTGACGCACTACAAGGCGCGGCTGGTCACGTTCGACGGCCGCGGGTTCGACTTACCGCTTCTGGAACTGGCCGCGTTCCGGTACGGCATTGCGGCCCGCGATTACTACCTCGCGCGCGACCGCTATCGCGGCCCCATCGACCTGACGGACTGGTTCACGAACTTCGGCGCGGCCCCGCTCGCGGGCGGGTTAGACGTGTTGGCGAAGCTGCTCGGCAAGCCGGGGAAGCCGACCGAATCGGCTCCGGCCGGCAACACGATTCAGGAGGTCAACGACCGCTGCCTGTGCGACGCGCTGGACACGTACTTCGTGTTCCTGCGCACCCGCGTGCTAACCGGCGACCTGAGTGCGGAGCAGGAAGCAGAGCAGGTCGCGGGCGCGAAGGCGCTGCTCCGCGAGAAGGCGGCCGACGCGCCCGTGCTGCACCGCTACCTCGCCGACTGGACCGACTTCGCGACGGGGTGACACGCAATGGCGAAAATGACCAACGACGAGATCGGCCATGCCGCGGAGGTGCTGACCAACCTTCAATTGACCCGCGCGGTCGGGCCGCCGTTCAACCGCGTCCTGTTCAGCGTCGTTCACCTCGGCGACAAGTACCCGACAGCCGATTACCTGGTCGCCGCGCTCGCTTCGGACAGGACCGTTCTCGGCCATTTCTTCGTTCAGGTGAAAGGGACATTGCACGCATCCCCGACCGCGCCGCGGCTCGCGATCGATGTCGAGCGCGAGGCGTACAACCGGCTGGTTCGCCTCCCGGTCCCGACGTATTTAGTCACGGTCGATGTTCGCGCGGAGCAGTCGTACCTCGTTGCCGCGTGCCGCAGGCGGAAGCAGGCGATTTCGAGCGTGACGAAAGCGTTCCCTTTGCACGGCGATGCGGTTACGATCATCTTGTATCGAGAGGTGGTCGCGTTTTGGGCGCCCCATTACTCGGTGACCCGGACGAGCGAGGTCGAAGATGTCTAAAGTGAAATCCCCGCCGACGCGCTTCCGGGTCACCACCGACGGCCCGGCACACATCACGTGGCGGAGCGAGTTGCTTGCCGAATTAGCCATCATGCGCGTGGACGAGTTGAGGCTGATGAAGCCGCCGAGCGGAAGCCCCGCGCCGCCGTTTCAACTCGTCGCGGCCTCGGACTCGGGCATCTGCTTTATCGTCCAGATCGCCGCCTATTCGTCGTTCCGGCTGAAGATCGAGCCGGAGTCGATTCCGGTACTGGAACTGGAAGTCGAAGCGGAACGGGTGCGAACCGCCCTGCGTATTCCGACGCCGGTTGTCGTGTTCCTGTTCGACGGCGACCGCGACCACGGCCGTTATCTGCGGCTCGATACACTGCCGGAACCGGCCGCCGGCGCGAAGACCGTGGTCCTCTCGTTCCCCGTCGAGAACACCATCACCGGCGACAGCATCCGCGCGATCGCCGAAGAACTCGCGCGCGAGCGGCGCGTCCCCGTCCGCGCCTGACCGTCACTTCTTGCGTAACACCCAGGCGTCTTGCGGCGGGTTGCCCGTCGCGCCTTCGGGCGCCAGGTCCAGCACTTCAAAGCCGCTCGCGAACGGCCCGCGCACGAACGGCGGCGGGTGGAACGCGGCGCAGTGGTTCGTCCCCGCGAGATCGCCGCCGCGCACCACCAGCCGCCCGGCGCGGTAGTCCATGCGCTCGGCGCGCGTCAACCGGCTCGCGAGCGCGTCGCCGTGAACGGAGATTACGAGCGCCCCGCCCGGCTTCAGCACGCGGTGGAGTTCGCGCATGCCGTGCGCCTGAAGGTTCGGCGGCAGGTGCGTGAACACCGACAGCGCGTAGACCAGATCGAAGGAATCGGCGTCGTAAGGGAGCGTCGATTCCAGCGCGTTGACCGCGAACTGACCGAACGGCAGGTTCTCCGCGCACCAGTCCACCGCGACCGGGTTCGAGTCGCACCCGTGGAGTTCGGCGGGCAGGTGGCGCAGGTGCCTAATCACGCGTCCGCACCCGCACCCGAAGTCGAGGACGCTTGCGCACTCCTCGATCACGATGCCGTTCTTCGCGAGGAGCGCGGTGAGCGATTCCGCGGCGCGCCGGCCGGCGGTGACGAACCACTCCGCGTCGTCGGTCCCGGCGACCATCAGGCGCAGTACGTCGGGCGGAAGTTCGGCGACCTCCTCGACGGCGACCGCGGGCGAGGGCCGGGGCGCAGTTCGCTTCGTGCGCGACGGCGCCTTGAGGCGGTGGTTCTCGTTGGCGAGCCGCCGGCACTCTTCGGTGAGCAGCCGGCTCTCGCGCTCGCGCGAGTCGAGCGTGCGCACGAGGCGCGACAGGCCGGGGACGATTCGGAGCAGGTCGCGGGTGCGCATGTCGGTGCCTTCAGTGTGGTCCGGTCACTCCGTGACCGGTCTTCGCCGTGGTCTTGTGGCACAGACATTCCTGTCTGTGTTGCCTTTGGAAGCACAGACAGGAATGTCTGTGCCACAAGAGAAGACCGCTCACGCCTTCCAGAAGCGAACGAGCTCGTGCCGCAGGAACGCCCACAGCCCGCGGGCCGCGAGCACGCTTTTTCTTGCCTTCGCGCGCTGCCCGGACGCGTACCGCCACGCGGCTTCGAGCAACTTCTGCCCGATCTGCAGCGGGGCGTCGATGGTCACCAGCGCCTTGTACGCGAACAGCGCACAGCGGTTCGTGCCGGTCTTGCGGAAGTAGTGGACGTAGCCGATGGCGACGTTCGGGGCCGCGAAGTGGACGTTCGCGCGCCCGGCGGCGCGGCCGTGGTGGACGATTTCCACGTGCGACACGAACATCAGCGGGCCGCGCCGGCTCACCTGCGTCGAGAGGTCGATGTCCTCGACGCCGAACCCGTAATCCTCGTCCCACCGGCCGCTCGCGTCGAACACGGCGCGCGACAGGAACACGGCCGCGCCCATCAGCACTTCGACCGAGCGCACCTGCGTCGGGTCGAACGTGTCGCGGCGGTAGTCGTAGTACGCGGCGCGGAATAGCCCCGTCCAGCGCAGCAACCCGACGCGGTGCAAGAGCGCCGCGAGCGTGGGCCGCCGCCGGTACGAAATCTGGAACAGCCCGTCGGCGCCGCGCAGGCGCGGGCCGAACATGCCCACGTCCGGGTTCGCCTCGGCGAGGTCGAAGAACTGCCGCAGCGTGCCCGCGGGGACGAGCGTGTCGTTGTTCAGGAAGAAGAGGAACCGGCCCTTCGCGAGAGCAGCCGCCTGGTTGCTGGCCTTCGCGAACCCGCGGTTGTCGGTGTTGCGGATCAGCACCACTTGCGGGAACTCGGCCGCGACCATCTCGGCGGCCCCGTCGGTCGAGCCGTTGTCCGCGATCACCACCTCGAACTTCACCCCCTGCGGCTGGTCGAAGAGCGACTGCAAGCAGCGGCGGAGCAGGTCGGTGCAGTTCCAGTTGGCGATGCAAACGGACACGTCCGGGTTCGCCGGGCGGGTGACGCGGGCTTCGGTCGGTGCGGTTCGCACCTGAGACATGGTCGCTTCCTGCGGTCGTTCGGCCGGGGCGAATCCGTTCGGCGCGAGCTTTTACCACTTCCGCGCGGGGCGTGTCAACCGCGACGCGCAAGTGAAGGCGAGCGGGGGGCGTAAGCCCCCTGATGCCTCGCAGCGCCGCTCGCTGTGGGAAGCATCAGGGGGCCATGGCTTCCAAGGTGTGAAATGCCTTGTTTTCCAGAGGTTTTCGAGATTCGGCATTCGCAATTTGCACATGGAGTGCCATTCCGATGACGAAACCCTTTGAAAATCGCGGTTCCTCACCCTGGAAGCCATGCATCAGGGGGCTTACGCCCCCCGCTCGCCTTCAAGCGCTACTTCTTCTCGCCGGGGATCGGCTCGACCGCAGACTTGTCGCCGTCGAACCCGTCCGCGGCCAGCGCCCGCGGGAGCAGCCGCAGGTTGATCGCGTAGCGCACCTTCAGCTCCTTCCCGCCGCTGACGGTCAGCGACATCGCGGAGAGGAGTTTGTCCTCCTTGCCCAGCGCCCGCTCCACGTTGTCGCCCGGCCCGCCGGTCTTCTCGACCAGTTTCTTGACGCGCGCCGGGTTCACCAGCACGTCGAGCACCGGCGCGTCGGCCGGCTTGACCGCGAGCGCGCCCTTCATCACCGGCACCGGGTCTGGGCCGACGACCACGAACACGCCGGTCGGCGCGAACGCGAACGCGACCGCGCACTTGTCGTCGCCGAACGGCTTGGTGAAGTCGAGGAACCCGCCGCCGCCGCGCGGCTTGTACGTGTGGATGTTCACCTTCCCGAGCTTGTCGGCGCTCCACTTGAACCGCTCCTGTTCGTCCGGCGGCGCGTCCGCCTCCACGAACTTCTTGAACTCCTTTTCGAGCGCCGCGGTGTCGTCGAACGCGACCGCCGCGACGAGCGTGAAGTCGCCGTCCTTGTCCGGCCCGCGGACGCCGCCGACCACGTCGGCTTCGCCGGTCTTCGCGGTGCGGATCAAGCCCTTGAACAGTTCGTCCACGAGGTCTTTCGCGTTGCCGACCGGCCCGACCGCTTTCTGGCCCTCTTCGAGCGCCTTCACGGTGCCGGTCTTGAGTTCTTCGTTGAAGAACGGGAGCCGCGTCTTGAACCCCGCGGCGGTGTCCGGGGTGAGCAGCCCGCCGAACTTGTTGCCGGTCGGCTTGTGGGCCGCGATCGCCGTCGAGAGGAGCGTGTTCGGCTTGCCCTTCACCGTGGCTTCGACGCTCAGTTCGCCGGTCGGCACGTCGAGGTTGAGGCGCACCGCCGCGGTCTCGCCGCCGCTGAGGAGGAACGCGTACCGCGTCAGCATCTTCTCGACCCCTTCGACCAGCGGCGCGAAGATCGCCGTTTCTTGCTGGCCGATGCCGAGTGGCCCGCGCCCCTCTCCGCCGAGGCCGAGCGCCTTCTTGAGCGCTTCGACGTAGGCCGGCAGCGCCTTCACCACGTCGGGCGTGAGGCGGTCGAAGTGGAACTTGCCGGTGAAGATGGCCTGTTCCGCCGGGTCGTAGAGCTTGTTCGCGGCGACGAGCGTCTTCGCGTCGAGCGCCGCCTCCGGCTTGTGGCCGTAGGCGATGTAGGCGTACTGCTCGCTGAACCGCATCAGCGCCTTGTGTCGCGGGTCGAGCGGCGGCAGTTCGTAGATGCCCTTGCCGAGGTCTTTCGGCGCGCCGCCGAACCGCTCGCACAGCGCGAGGAAGTCCTTCTCGTTGGTGACCGGGAACGCGACCACGGCCACGATGTCTTCGGGCTTCGGCGCGAGGGTGACGTTACTGCTTTGCACGACTCATTTTCTCTGGTGGGTTGAAGGGTGGTCTTTGTGTTGTTGCTTGGCTTGTTGGAGGAGTTTGTGAACTGAGGTGTGTGCCCCGGACTGTTTTGCTTTCGCTTGGACGGGTCGACGCTTCTTGTTCACCG
>CANLGS010000177.1 GCA_947490035.1 Gemmataceae bacterium | reverse complement strand
GGCGTTGGGACCGGGCGCGGGCGGACGAAACCAGACGCATCGTAGTTTACCTCGTCGGGTGGGAAGTGGGCGGACCATCGCCGCTGGCGGACCAAAGGATGTTCCCGTTCACCGGGCGATGCGTCGCACGGTGGGCTGGAGCAGTGGTCGCGAAGGAAGCAGTTGGTCCAGGAACATTGTAGCAGAAATGCAGACCAAAATCTGTCGGTTTTATCAGGGTCGCGGGCGGGCAGTTTCGCTGCTGGCATGACGGGTCTACCGATCAGGGAGACCCCGTGGAATTGCCCGAACTTCAGCGACGTTTTGGTGAGATGCTTCGTCGCCACCGGCGGCGACTCGGCACAGGCCAAGACAAACTGGCCGGAGAAGCAGGTATTCACCGAACACACTTGAGCCTGTTGGAACGCGGGAAGCAGGTGCCCTCGCTCGCGGTGATCCATAAACTGGCGACCGCTCTCGGCGTGTCGATGGCGACGATGATGGCGGAGGTGGAGAGCGAAGAGCCGGCGGGCGAGGAGCCGCCGCCGGTGAAGCCGGGACGACCGCGAAAGGAGGACAAGGGGAGCGGCGCGAAGCCAAGCAACGGCAAGTGAGCGGTCACTCGCATGGGTTCCCAACAGGCAAGGTTCGTTCGGTCGCTATTTCTTCTTGCGCGGGTCGTCGGGAGGGTTGACGTACTCGATCACCCACGGCCCGTCGCCGTGGAACTGCACCACGGTCTCGCCCTTCACCGACACGAAGTGCTTCATGCCGGCGGGCCACGTCCCGTAGGTGCCGACCGGCATCGCCTCCAATTTCGTCGCGTCGAACTTGTCGCCCATGCCCAGGTTGAACGTCCCGGAGATGACCGTCACGCGCTCCGGCTTCGGGTGGGTGTGCGGTGGGATGCGGTAGCCGTCGGGCACCTTCACCCGGAACACGAACGGTCCCGGCTTGGCCGGATCACCTTCGAGAATCGCGAACTTCGCGCCGTGCGGCAGCGACGGCGGTCCGTCTTGCCACTTGAGGCCGTCGGGCCGGTGGAGCGCAGCCATCTCCTTCTTGTCGTCGTGTTCGGCGGACGGCGCGGACACGCGCGAAAACAATACCGCCACGGTCGCAAGTGCGGCCAGTGCCATTGAACGGGACATACTCGACCCCGGTCGGGTTGAAGGCGACGGGATCACGTTAGAGCGGTGTGGGCGGCGGCGTGAGGGGCAGTTGGTAATACCCCACGGGTCGGTGATAAGTGGTGCTTATGACGTGAGAGCCGGAGCGGGGCCGGCGTCAAGCAGGTTCACGAACAGTCGGGCCGGGACCGGCAGCACCCGGCGGCGGTCGGTCACGACGAACATCTCGCGGGCGCGGCCGACGCCCTCGACTTCCACGGCGCGGAGTCGGTCGGCGTCGAGGTTCGTGCGGACGGCGAAGGTGGACAGGACGGCGACACCGACCCCGCGCGTTACGGCCTCCTTGATGGCCTCGTTGCTGCCCAGTTCGAGAACCACCCGCAGGTCGGAGAGCGACCGCCCGGCCCGCTCCAGTGCCTTCTCGAAGCCGTGCCGCAGGCCCGAACCGGCCTCGCGCAGGATGAGCGGGTGGGCGGCCAGTTGGTCCACCGTCACCGCCTTCTTTCGCGCCAGGGCGTGGCCGTGCGGGACGACGAGGACGATGCGGTCGTCGGCCAGGTGGCGGTATTCCAGGTTCGGGTTGTCGTCCCGTCGCCCGACCAGCCCGACGCTCACCTCGCCCCGCCCCACCTGCCCGATCACGGCCGCGCTGTCGCTGATCGCGGCCCGCACCCGAATGAGCGGGTGTTTCGAGCCGTAAGCCGCGAGCAAGGCGGGAAGAAGGTGCTGGCCGGGAATCGAACTTGCGGCGAGGATGAGTTCGCCCTCGACTGGTGTCTCGCGGCCGGTGACGTCTTCGCGCGCGGCGCGGTGGAGGGCGATGATGCGGCGGGCGTACTCGTGCAGCCGACGGCCGGCGTCGGTGAGTTCGACCTTCCCACCAACGCGACGGAATAGGGAGACGCCGAGGTCACGCTCAATCGCCTGCACGCGCTGGCTGACGGCCGCCTGGGTCAAGCCGAGGGCGCGGGCGGCGGCAGTGAAACTGGACCGCTCGGCGGCTTCGGCAAAGGTCTCCAGGTATGGCAGCAGTTCGGTCTTCATTGCGGTCACGATCGGGTTCGGACGACTCCGGCTACAACTAGCGAATCCCCGCCTCGCCGCCACGCGCCAGGCCGTCCGACCACCTCGTGAACCGCGTCCTGAAACGAGAACACCCCGCATGCGAGCGGGGTGTTGCGTGCGATGAGGTCACGCGACTACTTGAGAGCTTCGGCAGCGGCCCCAGCAATCTCTTTGGACTTCTCGGCGGCGGACTTGGTGTCCTTGAAGGCGAAGTTCTTGTGTACCGCCCCGCCCTTCTTGTACACGATCACGGTGACGGCCGCGTCCTTGTTCAGCGTGTACTCCGGCGGGCCGTCCTTGTCCTCTGCCACGGTGAGAGGCGTGGTCAGTTTGTGTGTGGCCTGGAGCTTCTCGAAGTCGGCTTCCGCGACCCCACTGACACCCACCACGAAGGTTCCGAGCTTCTCGTTGTTCTTCTGCACCTCATCCACAGCCTTGACCAGACCGGCCAAGTTGTCGTCCGCCTTCTGGGTGAAAATCACCACCACGGCGGCCCGACCGTTGTACTTTCAGACGTAGCACAAGGTCTTGCCCTGGTTGGCTCCGGTGACCGCCTTCACATCGAAGGAGCCGCCGATCTTTTTGTCTGGGCCGGACTTCAAGTCGTCCGCCCGGACGGCCGACAGCGATAGCACGATCGCTGCCAGGCCGATCCCCTGGATCACACGCATGATGCGTTCCTCGTGGAAAAAGCCCAACCGGAAACGCTCCGGTGGGTGTACGGTTTAGCCTCGCTCCTTCGTGTTGCGCGGGTCGTCTGTCGGGTCGAGGTAGGTGATCGTCCACGGCCCGTTGCCGTGGAACTGCACCACTGTCTCGTCCGTCACGTGCGAGACCAACACCACAAACGCCGCAAGTGCCGCAAGTGCCGCAAGTGCCGCAAGTGCGGCCAGCGTCCCGATCGCATCACGTCCTTGCCCTGATCCAAAGGTGATGGGTTCACGATACGCGCGGGCAGGGGACGACGTGATGGGTCAGTCGTGATAGTCGGCGGCGGGGTCATAAGCGGGGCTTATGGCCCCAGTTCGGGGAGACCGGCTTCGAGAAGGGTGATGAACAGTCGGGCCGGGCGCGGCAGGACGCGCCGACGGTCGGTGACCACGAACATCTCGCGGGCACTGCTAAGCCCCTCGACTTCCAGTGCAAGTAGACGACCGGCTGCGACATCCTTTCGCACCACCAGCGTGGACAGAACGGCGATCCCGGCACCGCGCAGGACGGCTTCCTTGATGGCCTCATTGCTCCCCAGTTCGAGGGCCACACGCAGGTCCGAGAGGGAACGCCCCGAACTCTCCAGCGCCCGCTCGAAGAAGTGCCGCAGTCCCGATCCGGCCTCGCGCACCACCGGCCGACGGGTAGCGAGTTGGGCCAACGTCACCTGCTTCTTCTTGGCGAACGGGTGGCCGGGCGGGACGACGACGACCATCCGGTCACTCGTCAGGTGACGGAACTCAAGATCGGCGCCGTCGGTCTTTTGCCCGACCAGTCCCACGCTGGCCTCGCCGAACTCGACCAACCGAATCGCGGCGGCGCTGTCGCTCACGGCGGCGCGAACCCGAACGTGTGGATAGTTCGCGCCGAAGGCCGCGAGCAGGGCCGGAAGGAGGTGTTCGCCGGGGACCGAACTGGCGGCAAGAACGAGTTCGCCGGTGAGGGGGGACTCTTTCCCGGTTACCTCCTGTCGCGCCTCGCGGTGGAGGTCGAGGATGCGGCGGGCGTATTCGTGGAGACGACGGCCGGCATCGGTGAGTTCGACCTTGCCGCCGATGCGCCGGAACAGGGGGACGCCGAGTTCGCGTTCGAGCGCCTGCACGCGCTGGCTGACGGCCGCTTGGGTCAGGTCGAGCGCGCGGGCGGCGGCGGTAAAACTCGACCGCTCGGCGGCCTCAACGAAGGTCTCCAAGTGGGGGAGCGGTTCGGTTGTGGTCATGTCGCTCTCTTCGCGGGCCAACGCATGATACCACGCGGCAGCGCGCAAGCCACGGACGGTTCAACACATCTCGATTCCGTGCCGTCGGTCCCGGCCGAAAGACCCCGGCCGGCGCTGCTGCGTCAGTGTTCGTGGCGGTGATGAAGGTCGGGATAGTGCGGGTGAGAGTGCCGCATCGGTGCGTGGCGGTGCGGGTGCGTGTGCGGTTCGCCCGGCGGGTCATCGGGACCGTGCGCGTGCTGGTGATGCTCGTCGTGGGCATGCGCGTGTTCGTGAACCAGTTCTTCGTGGTCGTGTTCGTGGTCGTGCCGCTCGGTCAGGTGCAAGTACACGCCCAACCCCATCAGTGCGCCGGCCGCGACCAGCGACCACGACACACCCTCGCGGAACACCAGTAGCGACACCGCCGCACCGACGAACGGGGCGGTTGAAAAGTACGCCCCGGTGCGGGCGGTTCCCAGGTGCCGCAGGGCCAGCACGAAGCACGCCAGGCTTATGCCGTAGCCGATGAACCCGACCGCCGCCGCGCCGAGTAGCACCGGCACTTCCGGCACCTTCGCGCCGGCGGCGAACGCGATCCCGGTCGTCACCGCACCGGCGACCGCCCCCTTCGTGGCCGCGATCTGGACCGGATCGGCCGACGACACTTTTCGCGTCAGGTTGTTGTCAAGCGCCCAGCACAGGCACGCTCCGATGACCGCCAGCGGCCCCCACGGGACACCGGTTTCGGGCCGCCCGGACCACGACAGCACTACCCCGCCGGCCGCGATCACCACCATGCCCAAAGCGATCCGGCGGTCGAAGTTCTCGCGGAACACGAACCACGCGAGCAACGCGGTGAAAACACCTTCGAGGTTGAGCAGCAGCGACGCGGTGGACGCGGGCGTCGCCGCCAGTCCAAACATGAGCAGCACCGGACCGGCGACGCCGCCGGACGCGACGGCCCCGGCCAGCCACGGCAGGTCGGCCCGCGCCAGCGACGCCTCGCTCGTCCCCAGGCGGGCGCGAACAAGCCACCACAGCGACAGCCCGCACCCGGAGCCGAGATAGAGCAACCCGGCCAACAGGACCGGCCCGACACCTTCGCCGAGCAGGAGTTTGGCGAATGGCGTGCTGGCCCCAAATAGGGCCGCCGCGATGAGCGAGAACGCGACGCCGGTCATCGGCGGGCGGGCAGTGGTCTCCACGGCGAATCTCTCTCGTGATCTTCGGAAACGGTCGCTGGACGCAGGGCGGCGGTAAGTCACTTCTTCTTCGGTTCGGGCTTCTCCTCGAAGTCCCCGCTGTACTGCTTCTTGTCGATTACGAACGCGACTGTGCCCTTGTACTCCATCTCGACACCGAAGCCAGGGTCTTTGCCGGTGAACGTGGACGCCTTGCCGTCCTTGTCCGCGTCTGTCGGGAGCAGGTCGATTGTGATCTTCGGGTTCGTGTTCGACACCACCAGCTTCAGCTTGTCCGCCTTGATGGGGGCGGGAGTCTTCTCGTCCGCGCCCAGAATCCACACGGTCGCGTCCTTGTTCGTGTGGCTTGGCTTGAACTCCCCGTGGTACTTCCCGCCGCCGAAGTCGAACACCACGCCCTCATGCGGCCCGGTGCCGTGCCCGTGGTCGTCACCCTTGCCCTTGTCCTTGTCCTTTTTCTCCTCCGCCTTCGGTGCGGTGGTGGGGTCCGACTTGCCGCAGCCGGTCGCCCAGACCAGGCCCAGACCGAGTACGGCCGTCATCAACGTCTTGACGTTCATCGCGAATCTCCGTGGTGAAAAAACACACTCAGTTACCGACACGCGGCCGCGCCCCGGCCGCAGGGGTTTCCGTCACCGCCGGCGGGGAATCCGCCAGCGGGTCGTCGCCCGGCCCGGTCTTGGCGAGGCGCGCGGCGTCTTTGCCGCTGAACCGCCAGAACAGACCGGGGTGGATCAAGAACTCGCAGAAAGTGCTGGTGAGCAACCCGCCCAGGATGACGGTCGCCACCGGGTAAAGAATCTCGCGACCCGGCTTCAGCCCCTCAGCGACCAGCGGCACAAGGGCGATCCCGGCCGTCAGCGCGGTCATCAAGACTGGTGCGAGCCGCTCCAGGCTCCCGCGCAGAACCATGTCCTTCGAGAACGCCTCGCCCTCCTCGCGCATGAGGTGGGCGTAGTGGGCCACGAGGAGGATACCGTTGCGGACCGCGATTCCACCAAGCGAGATAAACCCGACCAGGCTCGCCACGGTGAGCGTTTGATTCGTGAGGACCAGCGCCAGCACGCCGCCGATGAAGGCGGTGGGCAGCGCGTTCAGGATTTGCAGCACGATCCGCCACGACGGGAACAGCACCAGCAGCACCGCGAACATGCCGACGACCGACAGGCCCGCCATCGCGGTGATGAGCCGGGTCGCCCGGCGCTGGCTCTCGAACTGCCCGCCGTAGTCGATCTCGTACCCCGGCGGCATCCCCGGCTTGACGGTTTCATCGACGCGCTTCTGGATGTCGAGGACGGCCGATGCGAGGTCGCGATCTTGCACGTTGCACCGCACGATGATCCGCCGCCGCACGTTCTCGCGGTTGACCGCGTTCGGCCCTAAACCATCGCCGATGTCCGCCACCTCGCCGAGCAGCACCGGTTTCTGGCCCGGCCGGTCGATCCGCAGTTGGCCCAACTTCGGCAGGTCGGTGCGGAACTGGTCATCGAGGCGCACGAGCAAGTCGAACCGCTTCGGGCCGTCCACCACCTGCGACACCTCTTCGCCCTGAAGGGCGGTCTTTACGACGGACGCGACTTCGTCGCGGTTCAGCCCGTGGAACGCGAGATCGGCTGGGCGGAGCCTGACGTGGACTTCGCCCGTGGACTGTTGCGCCTCGATGACCGGCGTGGTGACGCCGGGAATGTCGGCGATGGCGACCTTCACTCGCTCGGCTTGCCGCCGCAGCACGTCAAGATCGTCGCCGTAAATCTTGATCGCGACCTGGGCGTACACGCCAGAGACCATGTGCGAAATCAGGTGCTGGAGCGGCTGCTCAGCCTCCACGTCCGCGCCCGCAGCCGCGTCCTTCAGGTCCGCGAGGACGCGATTGATCGCCTCCTCGCGGGTCAGCCCGGAGTCCGGGTTCATACTCAACAAGTATTCGGTCGCGGTCACCGCCTGGGCGTGTTCGTCGCGTTCGGCCCGGCCCGTCCGTCGAGCAAAGTGGAGGACCGGGTTGGTCGGCTTCTCGTCGGTCTTCTGCGCGGCGACGAGCCGGGCGTCGATGACCCGACAAACCTTGTTCGACGCCTCCAGCGACGATCCCGCCGGCAGGGTGACGTTCACCTGCACGCTGCCCTCGTCGAACGGCGGCAGGAAGTCCGCCCCCAGCCGTGTCACCTGCCAGCCGGCGACGCCGACCGCGACCCAGGTGAGAACCAGGAGCGGGACCGGATACGCCATGCTGAACCGCACGAGCGGCCGGGCGAAGAACTTCAGAAGGCGGAGCAGTGGCCCG
>CANLGS010000176.1 GCA_947490035.1 Gemmataceae bacterium | reverse complement strand
GTGCCGCTGGCGGAAGCTCGGCGTCAGTTCGGGCTGGCTCTCGAATGAGACTTCAGTGAACGCGAAACCGGCCGGCCTCTGACCGCGTATGCTACCTACACGCGGCTTCGTTGCCGCTCACGTCTGCCGCATTTTCGTGGAGGTTCGCGGATGTCGAAGATGGCTCAGGTCGGGTTCGCGCTTGCGCTGCTCGCGGGCGCGGGCGTTCTTGTCGGTCTCAACGGTTCGGCACCCACTTCCGCCGCGGACCCGCAAGTCAGCACGGATAAGCTCAACAAGACAATCGACAACGTGAAGCTCCCCGCGACCGACGGCAAGCCGGCGGCGCTCCGCGACTTCGCCGGCACGAAGGGCACCGTCGTCGTGTTCCTGTCGTTTGATTGCCCCGTGTCGAACAGTTACGCGGCCACGCTCACCGAGCTGCACAAGGCTTACATCGCGAAGGGCGTCGGCTTTCTCGCGCTCGTCCCCACCGAGGACAACGCGGAGAAGATCGCGAAGAAGGCCGTCGAGTTCAAACTCCCCTTCCCCGTGCTCTCCGACAGCAACCTCGTCGCGGCCGAAGCGTTCAAGGCGATTGTCACGCCGGAAGCGTTCGTCCTCGATCACAACCACGTACTTCGCTACCGCGGGCGCATCGATAACCAGTACTACGGCCGCATGAAGAAGAACCCGCAGGTCACCGAGCGCGACCTCAAGGACGCGATCGAAGGGCTCGTCGGCGGGAAGGACGTGCCCACGCCCGCGACCCGCGCCATCGGCTGTCACATCGACCCGAAGGAGCGCAAAGTCACCTCGGACGCCGTGACGTATCACCGCGACGTGGCCCCGATCCTTCAGAAGCACTGTCAGAGCTGCCACCGCCCCGGCGATGTCGGGCCGTTCGCGCTGCTGACGTACAAGCAGGCGGTCGCGTGGTCGGCGGACATCGTTCATTACACGCAGTCGAAGGACATGCCGCCCTGGAAGCCGGTCGCCGGCGTCGAGTTCATGAACGCCCGCAGCCTGACCGTTCGCGAACTCGACACGCTCCGCCTCTGGGAGAAAGCCGGCTGCCCCGAAGGCGACACGAAGGACGCACCGCCGCCGCTGAAATTCCCTGACGGCTGGCGCCTCGGCGAACCGGACCTGGTCGTCGAGATGACGGAAGACTTCCACATCGGCGCCGCGGGCAAGGACACGTTCCGCTGCTTCGTGCTGCCGACCGGGTTGAAGGAAGACAAGTACGTCGTCGCCTACGAGGTGAAGCCGGGCAACGCGACCGTCGTTCACCACACGCTCAACTACTTCGACACGACCGGCAAGGCGCGCAAACTCGAAGCGGCCGAGAAGAACCGCAAGAAGGCGCCCGAAGAACCCGATCACGGGCCGGGCTACTCGGTGTCGATGGGCATCGGCTTCTTGCCGAACCAGGCCGACGCGCCGCGGCCGGACGTGCCGCCCATCGGGTTCCTCGGCGGCTGGGCGCCGGGGCAACTCGGCACCAAGCTCCCCGAAAACTCCGGCATCCTGTTGCCGAAGGAAGCGGAGATCGTGCTGCAAGTCCACTACCACCGCACCGGCAAGCCCGAGAAGGACCGCACGAAGATCGGGCTGTACTTCGCGAAGAAGCCGGTCGAGAAGCCGTGGGCCTCGCTTGCGGTCGGCGGAATGTCGATCTTCGGCGCAATCCCCGCGGATAAGGCGAAGCACGTTCTGAAGGGTTCCGCGTGGACGACCGCCGACGCGAACATCCACAGCGTGATGCCGCACATGCACCTGCTCGGCAAGAGCGTGAAAATCACCATGACCCCGCCCGGCGGCGACACCGTGGTGCTGATCGACATCGCGCACTGGGATTACAACTGGCAGGAGTCGTACTGGTTCGCGAAGCCGCAGTTCGCGAAGGCCGGGACGCGGTTCGACATCGAAGCGGTGTTCGACAACAGCGCGAAGAACCCCAACAACCCGAACAACCCGCCGAAGGACGTGTCCTTCGGCGAGGAGACGACCAACGAGATGCTGTTCGGGTTCATCGGTGCCACACCCACCACCAACGAGCGCGTGCGGATGCAAAGGACGGAGCCGAAGAAGTAAGCAAAGCACAAGAGCCGCAGATAAACGCAGAAGAACGCAGATTAAAGCCAAGAGACAGAGTTCTGAAAACACACTCTTCTCTCTTTGTTTTGATCTGCGTTCTCTGCGTTCATCTGCGGCTCTTTTCTTTCCGGCCCCTGCTACAATCCCTCACAGTACCTTCTCCACGGAGACACACATGCGCTGGCGCACCGCGCTCGTGCTCGCCGCGTGCTTGGGGCTGTTGCCCCTGCTCGCGACGCGGGCCGACGACAAGCCGAAAGCCGCACCCGACCCCAGAGCGGCGAAGGCCGCGAAGGTCGAGGTGCCGTACCGCCTCACCGACACCAAGCACCTCATGGTGCGCACCAAGATTAACGGCAAGGGGCCGTTCAACCTGATCGTGGACACCGGCGCGCCCGCCGTGTTCATCACCAAGAAGGTCGCGGAGAAGGCGAAGGCCGAAGAAGGCGACAAGGGCTGGGTGAACTTCGACTCGTTTGAACTCGAAGGCGGGCTGAAGGTCGAAAAGGCCCGCGGGCGGATCGAAGACCTCGTCCAGCTCGACGGCATGAACGGCATGGGTCTCGCCGGCGTCGAGTTGCACGGCGTCATCGGCTACACCGTGCTGGCGAAGTACCGGATCGAGTACGACCTGACCAGCGACAAACTGGTGTTCGAGCCGCTCGTCGCGTTCGACCCGCCGCCGCTGGTGCCGCTCGGCGGCAAAGGCGGCGAGGGCATTCAGTCGATGGGGCCGATGGTCAAGATGCTCACCGCGATGCTCGGCATCAAGCCGAACTTCGACACCGTGCCACGCGGCTTCACCGGCATCGAGTACGAGGAGAAAGACAATAAGGTGTTCATCAAGGCCGTACTCGCCGGCAGCCCCGCGGAGAAGGCCGGGCTGAAGGTCGGCGACCACATCACCAGTGTGAAGACGGACGGCATCGACAGCGGCAAAGACCTGAACAAGGCGCTCGCGAAGGCCGGCGTCGGCACGAAGTGGCGGTTCCACGTCACCCGCGGCGGCAAGGAAGAAGAAGTGATCGTCGAACTCGGAAAGGGGCTGTAACCATGAAACGCGCATTCGCACTTTCCCTGCTCGCCGGACTCTTCGCGCTGTCGCCGCTCGCGTACTCCGCGCCGCCGGAGAAAGAGCCGCTAAAGCCGGACGAGAAACCAATCGTTATCCCGTTCGAACTGCTCAAGTCGCGGCACATGGCGATCCAGGTGAAGATCAACGACAAGGGTCCGTACCGGCTCATCTTCGACACCGGCGCGCCGACGAACCTCGTCAACAACAAGGTCGCGAAGGAAGCCGGGTTGCTCGAAAAGGGCGACAAGACCGCGCCGCTGTTCGGCGCGTCGATGAACGCGAAGACGATCAAGAAGCTCGAAATCGGCGGGTTGAAACTCGAAGGGATGACGACGATGGTGATGGACCACCCGACTGTGTCCGCGATCGCGGAGGCGGTCGGGCCGGTGGAGGGGATCGTCGGGTTCCCGTTCTTCGCGCGCTACAAGATGACCATCGACTACGAGAAGAAGGAGATGACGCTGACGCCCAACGGCTACATCCCCGGCGACGCGATGGCCGGCATGATGGAGAAACTCATGGGCGGGGCGTCCGGCAAGAAGGCCGAGCCGAACGTCCTCGCGCCGGCGGCGGTGTGGGGCTTCGACGTGTACGATCGCAAGAAGGACGACGAAAACCCCGGCGTGACCGTAAACAGCGTGCTGGCGAAGAGTCCCGCGGCGCTCGGCGGGTTGAAGAACGGCGACCGCCTGCTCACGCTCGACGGCCGCTGGACGGACACCGTGAGCGACACCTTCTTGGCCGCGTCACTGGCGAAGCCGGGCAAGGCGGTGGCGCTCGTCGTCAAGCGCGACGGCAAGGAGTTGAAGCTCACCGTCACACCTGGCAAGGGGTTGTAACCTCTCGTGGGGCAGGCCGCTGGCCTGCCAACGCAATGGCAGGCCAGCGGCCTACCCCACAACGTGCGTTTACTCCTTCCGCAACTGCCCGTCGTTCGTGATCGTGTAGCGCGGCTTGCCGTCCTTTTCCGCCCACGCCATCTCGAAGCCGCTCCGCGTCGCTTGCACCTGCAAGCGGCCGGGCGGCTCCTTCAGTCCCAGATCGGCGGCCGCGAGCGCGTACTTCCCGTTCTTCTTGTTGAAAGCGCGCTGCGCGTAGTACGCGCGGTGCAGAGTGTCTTTGATGTCCCAGTCCGCGTCGGGTTTGAACTTCGCCTCGCCCGGCTTCGCGGTGCTGAACTGCAAGTAACCCCATCTCTCAGGGCGGTGCATGTCGATGACGCCCTGCGGCGACCACACCCAGTTGTTTTCCGGCTTGCCCTTCACCTTCTGATACTTCCCGTCCACGATGTCGATGTCCCACTCGACGCGCGAGAAGTTGATGCGCCACTGGTCGCCGTCCTTCGGCGGCATCTTGAGCGAGCCGAGTTCTGCCAGCCCCTTCCACGGCCACTTGATTTCGACCGTCCAGCCGGTGTCCTTGTCGCGCGGGTCGTTGAGCGTGCCGTTGACCTTCACGGCGGTCTTGAGGCCGGTAATCTCCCACGCGTTGACCGCCTTCCCGCCGTCCTTGTAAGGCTTCGTGAGTAACAAGTCCCACGTCGTGTTGAGCGCGTTGAGTTCGAGTTCGCCGTACAAGTGGTTGTCGCCGTCCGGGTCGAGGAACACTTCAAAGTCCGGGTCGTAGAAGATGACCGCGTCGTGGTCCTTGAGCGCGCCCCACACGTGCGGCTCCTCCATCTCCGCCGCGATGTACAGCGCCTCGTCGTCCCAGAGCATCTTGACCCGCGTGCGGAACCGCGGCTTGGGTTGCTTGTCGCCTTCGATGTCCACGAACGCGTCGGTCCACGGGGCCGCGTCCCACGCCGCGTCCGTGATGTCGCCGTCGATGGTGATCGGCGATGGCGCCCGATAGCACACATACCCCTTCGGGTGCGGGAACGGCGCGAGCATGTCGGCGTCGGTGGGCGGCGCGCCGGCGCTCGGCAGCGCCAACACCAGCGCGACGAGGATCAGAAGCAGAGCGCGTGTCATGGGCGTCTCGATTTTGTGGGACAGGCCGCTGGCCTGTCAGAGCAACGACAGGCCAGCGGCCTGTCCCACGGAGAAGGGGCAAAGTGCTACTCCGAATGCTTGAACAGGTCCAAGAACCGGTCCTCGTAGCGCTTGAATAGCCCCAGCCGGTCGAGTTCGCGCTTCAGCTCGAACGCCTTCTTGCGGTCGTGCGCGGCGCGGGCGAACAACTCCTCGATGCGTTGCACCGACGACGGCGGCACCGGTTCGTCCGGCCCCTCGTACTGGTAGCCGATCCCCTCTTGCTCCGGGGCGGTCTCGATCTCGTTCTCGTCCCCGGCGAAGTCCGACACCTCGTCGTCGTCGTCGTCGTCGTCGTCATCGTCATCGTCATCGTCATCGTCGCCTTCTTCCGCTGCGACATCATCCGCCGACTCGCCGTACCGGTTTTCGACGCGCGAGAGCAGTTCGCCCAACTGATCCTCGACGGCGCGGGCCTGTTCCGCGAGTTCGTCCAGGTCGAGATCGACGCCCGTCAGGAGGGTGAACCCTTCGAGGATCGCGAGCGACGCCTTCGGGAACGGCACCTGGGCGAACACCTGCGGCATCTCGCCCAGGAAGCAACTGCCGCGCAGCCCGGCGGCGGCGGCGGCGCCGAGCAGCACGCCGTTCAGCCCGCCGATGTTGCCCTCTTCGAGAATCGTCACGTCGAGTTGGCGGAGTTCCGCGACGCCGTCTTCGTCGGTGGACGCGCCGAACACCCGCGACGGGTGTTCCGGCCGCATGTCCGTCGCCATCGCCGCGAACGTGATGACCCGCTCGACGCCCAACTCGCGCACGTAGTCGATCACCTGCTTGCAGAACGGGAACTTGCCCACCGGCGGCTGCGCCTCGCCGAGCAGCACGACGAGGTCGTGCCGTTTGCGCGGGTCGGTCCAGACGAAGAACCGGTTCCGCGGCCGGCGGGCCGGCTGGATCACGCCGCCCTTCACTTCCACCTGCGTCACGTCGAACAGTTCGCCGCCCTCGAACTCGGCCACGGCCGTCATGCCGAGCTTCGCGAGCAGGTAGACGCCCGCGTTCAGCGCGACGTGGCCCATCCCCGGCCACACGGCCACGAACCACGGGTGAACAAGTTTCGGGATGTCGGGCATGATGATCCGCTCCAGTTGCGGCGGCGCGCGGCGCGCCCGCCATCTGCATCATACGTCACGCGGCCGTCGCGCGTGGGCCCGGACCGCCGCGTTCCGGTTGCGCGCGCCCGCGCCGTCCGGCACGACCGAACTTCGGCGCCAGAGGCTTGACCGGCGGCCGCGTTCCCGGATGATCGTGGGTAGAAGTTTACGAACACCGCGGGGAGTTGGCGTTGTCGCACGATTCAAGCATCGAACCGGCCCTCCGCGCCGTCGAGCCGGCGCTGCGGTTGGTGCCCGAGCGGCACCTGCGCCAGGTGCTCCACTTCCTCACCGACCGCGGCCGCGCGCTGCCGTCGCACGCGGACCTGCCCTACTGGTTCAGCCGCACCGACCTCGCCGCCGCGGACGTACTGCCTCGCACGGTCATGGCCGGGACGGAGTCGCGTCTGCTGCTGGTGACCGACCCGAACGACCGCCTGATCGAACACAAGCCGCGTGCGGAACAACTGCACGTCTACTGGCGAGTGTTGTTCCGCGCCGCCGTGATGAGCGCGATCGACCGCCAGCTCGCGACCGGCGAGCTGACGCCACAGGCGTGTTCCGCGCGGCTGAACGCGTTCGGGCCGGGCGCGGCGCGCGAGATCCGCTACGTGCTGGAGAGCGAACACTTCGCCGCGCCCGAGGCGAGCGACGCGGACCAGTACCGCGTGTTCGCCGCCGTGTACCTCGACCTCGACCACTTCACCGCACACGCGGCCGAAGAGTTCTTCCCCGCCCTTCCCCGCGACCACACCGTGCGCGACGCACTCGCGACCGGGCTGGAGCTCGCGGAGCTCGTGCGTGCATCACGCCCGGAGGGCGCGCCGGAACCCGAACGCGACCCGCCCCCGGATGACAAGTGGACCGCGACCCCCGCGAGCGGCCCGGCGGCGCAGACCCCTTCTACCAGCGCGGGCGAGTCCACCCGGAAACTGCAGAAGGCCGCCGAAGCGGAGAAGAACGGGAATCTGGTCCGCGCCGCGATCCTCCGCACGCAGGCGGCTCAGGCCGCGAGCGACGAGGCGCGAGAACAGGCCACCGCCGGCGCCCTCGCCGCCCTCGGACAGTTGGTGGACCGGCTCGGCGACGTGCTGGAGTGGGACGGCGAGACGCGGCAGGAGTGGCGGCAGGCGCTCGGGCCGCTGCTGCCGCTCGCGGCGGCCGGCATCTGGCCGCGCGCCGAGCGCTGCCTGTACGAGTTGCAGCGCATCCCCGCGGACCTGGCGCGCGAGGTGTACGCGGTCGATCTGCCGGAGGCGATCCGCACGCTCGGCCGGCGCCCGGTCCGGCGGCACCTGCCGCACGCCC
>CANLGS010000175.1 GCA_947490035.1 Gemmataceae bacterium | reverse complement strand
GGGGGTGGCGGTTGGTGGCAGGATCACCCCCGGCCTTGCGGCCGGGGTTCGCCTAACCCCATCGCGTGCAGTTCGGCGGCGCGCTGTTCGATCAACTCGCGCATCGCGAGCTTCTCTCGCCACTCGCTTGGGATGCCATCGGCACCGTAGTACGCGCCCGCGATCTGCCCGTACACGGCGCCGGTGGTGTCCGCGTCTTCGCCGAGGTTCACGACCTTGAGCGCGCCGTCGCGGAAGTTGTCGGTGCCGTGGAACGCCCACAGCGCCGCTTCGAGCGTGTGGATCACGTACCCGCTGCCGCGAATCTGCGGCGGCTCCTTCACCGCGAACGACCCGCCGGCAATCGCACCCACCTTCGGCGCGAGCGGGCTTTCGAGGAAGCACTTCATCGGCGGTTCGTAGTCGTTGCTCAGGATCGCGCGCTTCGACATGCCGCTAATCGCCGCGAGCAGCAACCCCGCGAAGTACCGGCACGCATCGACACACTCATCCGCGCCGTGCGTGGTGCGAGAACTTTCGCCCGCCATGAAGATGGCCTTCTCCGGGTCCGACGCGAACGCGAGCGGCGCCGGCGCGAGCCGCATGAGCGACCCGTTCCCGGCTGAGTTCGGGCTGATGTCGCCGCAGAACGGTGCCGGTTCGCGCTTGAAACGCGCCAGCGCGCCGCGCGTGGCGTTACCGATGTCGAAGCACCGACCCTTTACGCTGAGGTGCCCTTCGTTGTACCAGCGGCAGTACGTTTCGAGTTGGTGAACCGGGTCGAACGCTTGCTTCACGACGAGACTTTCTGCGAGGCACAACGCCATCGTCGTGTCGTCGGTCCATTCGCCAGCCTTCAGGTCAAAAGGCCCGCCGCCAACCATGTCCGTCAGGGGAACGAACGACCCAGGCTGCTCGAACTCCAGCGTGGTGCCGAGCGCGTCGCCCGCGGCGAGACCGAGGAGCGCACCGCGATAGCGGTCAAGCGTCGTCATGGGAGTAGGTCCGATACGGTGATGGTGCTGTTCGGCGCGGCGAGCGGCGACACGGTGTCGGTCGGACCAAGCGTGAGGTGTGTTTGATACGCAGTCGCGCCGAGAGTGGCGGGCAGTGTGGCCGGGTCGCGGTACACGTGCAGGCAGCGCGCGTTCAGATCAAGCACCCAATATTCGGGAATGTGTGCTGTCGCGTACAGTTCGGCCTTCTCGGTCATATCGGTCGTGAGCGTCGTGTCGCTGATTTCAACCACCAGCGAGGCCGTCGCAGGGTGCGCGACGGCAAAATCGCGCGCATTGCCGGCGACCACGGCGACATCTGGAAACGGGTCGAGGGCTAAACCGAGGACGAGCGGCGTTTGCACACGGATCCGCCAGCCGGTGCCGAACACTGCCCGCAAGGCTTCGACGGTCAAGTCCAACGCGGTCGCGTGCGGCGGGTTCATTGGGCCTTGCTCCAGAAGGACGCCATGAATCAGCATCGGCCGCCGGCCTTCGAAGACGCCGGTCGAGTTGACGGCGTGGAACAAGTCCACCGTCCAGCACAGCGGGCGCGGCCAGCCGGTCGCCGGTGGCGGGGTCGTCGTTGCGGGAGCGGGTAGGGTCGCGGTCGCGGACATGGTTCACCTCCGGCACTCACAGTAACACCGCCGTTCGCGACACGCCAGAGCGGTAGAAACCGACTCGGTCCACCAAGAACCTGTTGCGAACGCGGTCCATCTCGATCAAACTCGCGGTGCCCACCGTAACCCGGTCGGCGTCATCATTCTTTTTCGTGGAGCGTCATGCGCAGGCTCATCTTTCTGGCCCTCGCGGTGGTTGCCATCGCCGGGGGCGCGTACCTGTTCCTGTTCAAACGGGCCGACACCGAGCGGCTCGCGAAGGGCTACAAGGACGCGGACACGCCGCAGGTCGCGGCCGACATGTTCAAACGCGCCCTCGACAAGCGCGAGTACGACATGGCGGCCCACTACTGCACCCCCGGCTACGCCGAGCAACTCCGCCGCGGTTCGACGGCGGCCACCGACCTCGGCGTGGCAGTCGATAACCTGAGCTACCAGATGAAGGAACGCGGGCTGATGCGGGACGAGGTGAAGGTCGTACCCTTCACCCTCGACCCGTTCCCCAAGGACGTTCAGACCACCGTGGGCAAGGAGACCGGCGACACCGCGGAGGCCACGTTCGTGTTCTCCGCGCCGGCCCTCAGCAACCAGCCCGCGAGCGGAAGCTGGAACCTGAAGACCGAAATTCTCCACGTGTACATCCGCTCGCTGCGGTACACGACCACGACCACCGCGAGCGTGCCCATGAAGAAAGACAAGAAGGAATGGAAGTTCGACTTCCCCGCGGACGCCCCGCTCGAGGGGCGCGTCGCGTACCTCAACGACAAGTACAAGAACTACGTCAACCCGATGGAGACCGTCACGCACGAAGTGAAGAACGACCCGGCCACGAAGGAGAACGCGACCCAGCGGTTGTCGCTCCTCGAACAAGTCGCTAAAGAGTGACCGCTCGCGGGTAGTCTGAGAACATCCGAATCACCCCCACTCATCCCGGAGACGACGTTATGTTCCCGTTCCGCGCGCGGTTCGCGGCGTGTGCCGCATTCACCGGCGCTCTGCTCGCTTTGATCCAACCCAATGCGCTCGCGCAGGAGAAGAAGGCGGCGCCGAAGGTCGAGAAGAAGACCTACGCGTTCAAGGAAGCCGACAAGGACATGGAGTACGCGCTGTTCGTGCCGAGCGGGTACGACAAGGAGAAGAAGTCGCCGCTCATCATCGCGCTGCACGGGCTGGGCGGGAACCCGCAGCAGTTCATGCGCACGCGAGGCTTAACGGAGCAAGCCGAGAAGCGCGGGTACATCGTCGCGGCGCCGATGGGGTACAACGAACGCGGCTGGTACGGCGCCCCCGGCCTCGGGCTGAAGGGCGCGAAGGGCGACCCGGAGAACCTGCGCGAACTCAGCGAGAAGGACGTGATGAACGTCCTCGCCATCATGAAGAAGGAGTACACCGTCGATCCGGATCGCGTGTACCTGATGGGCCACTCGATGGGCGGCGGCGGAACCATGCACATCGGCATCAAGCACGCCGACGAGTGGGCCGCGCTCGGCCCGATCGCGCCGGCCATCTTCGGCCACAAGCCCGCCGAGTTGGAGAAGATCAAGGGGCTGCCGATTGTCATGGTGCAGGGCGCGAAAGACCCGCTGGTGCGCCCGGAGACCGTGCGCCCGTGGGCCGACCAGATGAAGAAGTTGGAGATGACCTACGAGTACATCGAGATCGCCGACGGCGACCACGGCAGCGTCGTCGCGCAGAACGTGCCCAAGATCTTCGACTTCTTCGACAAGCACACACGCAAAGCGAAGAAGGTCGAGGAGAAGAAGTGAGGCGTTCGCTCGTCCCACCCTTTTAACGCCGCTTGTGACTTCGCGCCCACTTGCGAAGCCGGGAGCGGCGGAAGAAGGGGCGAAATCTCCGCACTTTCGCGCTATTTACACTTGCACACCACTCGCGCGCCGTGTCACACTGAACTCATCCACCATTCATGTACTCACGATTCGTCCCGGATTCCGATGCCAGGCCGTCATTGTTCCCATCATTTTCTAGGCCGATGCGCGGCACAACCCGGTAACCTTCACCCTTCACCGACCCGTCACACGCAAGGAGCGTAACATCATGGCCAGAGGCAGAGGCGACTTCGCGGACATTCTGCTCAAGAAAAAAATGATCGGCGTGGACCAGCTCGCCGAGGCCGAGAGCATCGCCAGCGCTACCGGCATCAAGCTCCAAGACGCCATCATCAAGCAGCAGTACCTGACCGCCAACGAGGTGATGTCGGCCATCGCCGAACACTTCGGCATGAAGTTCGTGGACTTGAAAGAAGTCTCGATCCCGAAGGCGGTCATCGAACTGGTGCCCGAGTCCGTGGCGCGCGAGAACCTCGTGCTGCCGCTCCAACTCGAGGACAACACGCTCGAACTCATTACCGCCGACCCGACCAACTACGACACGATCCAGAAGCTCCAGTTCATTCTGAACAAGGAGATCCGGCCGGTTCTCGCCACACAGGAACAGATCCAGGAGGCGATCAACGCGAACTACGGGCAGTCGGAAACCGAGTCCGTGGACTCCATGCTCGTCGAGTTCACCGACACGGCTATTGAGTTCACGCAGACCGAATCCAGCCTACAGATGGCGAACGCCGACGACTCGGACGCGCCAGTCGTGCGGTTGGTCAACCTCATCATCTCCGAGGCGGTGAACCTGCGGGCGTCGGACATCCACATCGAACCGTTCGCGGACCGCGTGCGGGTGCGCTACCGGATCGACGGCATCCTCCTCGAACGCGACTCCGCCCCCCGGCGCCTGCTGGCACCCTTGCTCTCGCGTTTGAAGATCATGGGTCAGATCGACATCAGCGAGAAGCGCCGCCCGCAGGACGGGCGCATCAAGATGACGGTCGCCGGCAAACACTTCGACCTGCGCGTGAGTATGCTCCCGACGGTCCACGGTCAGTCGGCCGTCATGCGAATTCTGGACCGCGCGAACATCCAGGTCAGCATCAAAGACCTCGGGTTCGCCGAAGACGACTACAAGAACTTCCAACAGATCATCAAGCGTCCCAACGGTATCTTTCTGGTCACCGGCCCCACCGGTTCGGGGAAGACAACCACACTGTACTCCGCGCTGAACGAACTCAACCGCCCGGACCGCAAAATCATCACGGCCGAAGACCCGGTCGAGTACTACCTCCCCGGCATCAACCAAGTGGAGGTGAAGCACGGCATCGGGCTGGATTTCGCCCGGATTATTCGGGCCATGCTCCGACAGGCGCCTAACATTATCCTCGTCGGCGAAATCCGCGACAAGGAGACGGCCGAAATCGCCGTTCAAGCGTCTCTGACCGGACACCTGGTTTTTAGCACGCTTCACACGAACGACGCACCCAGCGCAATCACGCGACTCGGTGACATCGGGGTGCAGCCGTTCCTCATCGCCAGTTCCGTCATCGCTATCTTGGCGCAACGTCTCGTGCGCGTGAACTGCATCAAGTGCAAGGAGGCGTACCAGCCGGAAGCGGGAGAACTCCGCGCGGCGGGCATCACGCAGGAACGGGCGGCGCAAGCGACGTTCATGCGCGGGAAGGGCTGTAACCACTGCCGCCAGACCGGGTATCGCGGGCGGCACGGGCTGTTCGAGATGATGAAAATGAGTTCCATCATCCGCGAGCTGACGTTCGCGCAGGCTCCCGCCCAGGAGATCCGCCGCAAAGCCCGCGGCGCGGGGATGCGGTCCCTGCTCGATGACGGTCTGCTGAAAGCGATGAAGGGCGGCACGACCCTCGAAGAGGTGCTGAGTACCTGTCACGCCGAGGTGCTGGTCGCGAAGGAATAGTAGCGATTGTCGTATCCCCCGCGTGGCGGGGGAGTTCCAGTTCTGGTCCGGTTTTTTGGCGCGTCGCCGGACCACGCGATAATGCGACACCGGGATCACGTGAGGCGTGTCCCGGTGCCTGTCGCGGTTCCGTCCCGCTCGCGGGTCGGTTCGTGTCGGCGCCGTCGCTCCGTCCGAGGAGTTCCCGTGGCCGGTCCCAAAGTCTCGATGGAGAAGTTGCTCGCAACTGTGATCCAGTTGAAGGCGAGCGACTTGCACATTAGCGTCGGCCAGCCGCCGGTCGTGCGCCACCAGGGGCGCATGAAGAAACTCGACCTCGGCGGGCTGATCCTCGAAAACGACGACACGACTTCGCTGATGAAGTCGATCACGCCCGACCGGTGCCAGCAGGAGCTTCAGTCGAAGGGCGGGGCCGACTTCGCCATCGAGTACATCGACGGCTACCGGTTCCGCGTCGCGGTGTTCAAGCAGAAGGGCACCATCGGCATGGTGATGCGGCGCATCCCCAGCCAGTTCCTCACGTTCGAGCAACTGCGGACGCCGGAAGCGATCCGCTCGCTCATCATCCGCCCGCGCGGGCTGTTCCTCGTCACCGGGCCGACCGGTTCCGGGAAAACGACCTCGCTCGCGTCGATGATTAACTTCATCAACGACAACTACGACCGGCACATCATCACGCTGGAAGACCCGATCGAGTACTTCCACAAGCACAAGAAGAGCACCGTCAACCAGCGCGAGATCGGCATCGACGTGCCGGACTTCAAGGAAGGCATCCGGCGCGCGCTGCGGATGGACCCCGACGTGATCCTCGTCGGTGAAATGCGCGACCTCGAAACGATCCGCGCCGCGCTCGAAGCGGCCGAAACCGGGCACTTGGTGTTCGGCACGCTGCACACGTCCGGCGCCGCTTCGACCGTGGACCGCGTCGTCACGGTGTTCCCCGAAAACGAGCAGGACCAGATTCGCACGCAGTTGGCCGGTTCGCTCATCGGCGTGCTGTCGCAGGCGCTGCTGCCGAAGAAGCCGGAAGGCTTGATCGCGGCCTACGAGATGATGGTGGTGACGCCCGCCATCAAGAACCTGATCCGCGAGAACAAGACGTACCGCATCGACTCGTCGGTGCAGACCGGGCGCAAGCACGGCATGTTCTTGCTCGACGACGCGCTGTTCCGGCTGTGGCGCGACGACATGTGCGAGAAGGAAGAAGTACTGCTGAAGTCCAGCAAGCCGAGCGACTTGGCGGCGAAGATCGCCCAGGCCGAGCGCGGTCTGGACGACGACGACGAGGGCGGAGATGGAGATGAGGACGAAGAGGAAGAGGAAGACGACGACGACAAGTGATCGGGGCTTGGCGAGCGGGAGTGAGCCGCGATGCTGAACCGGAAGTTCACTGAAGTGCGGCGGTTCATCCGCGCGGCCGATGTGCATCTCGACGCGGCGAGACGGTTGCTCGCGGCGTGCCCGGAAAAAACGTCGTCCACCCGCGCGCACGACGTGATTTACCTGAGCGGGTACGTCATCGAGTGTGCCCTGAAGGCGCTCCTCTTGAGTCGCTACCCAGAGGCGAAGCACAAGGAAATGATTGAACGGTTCAAGTCAGCCGTGAAGCACGACTTGGAGAAGCTGAAACGGGAGCTGAGTAAGAAGAAGGTCGAACTGCCCGAGAAGCAGCAAGAGAATCTCAAGCGCGTGCGGCCGGTTTGGTCTTCGGAGATGCGGTACGACGTCCGCGCCTGGCACCGCGACGAGGCGGAACGCATCTTTCTCGCGGTCGAAGCGATTTACGATTGGGTGAACGGGAGTTAAGCGATGCCGAGGTTAGCCAAGAAGGTTCAAGATGAATCGACCGCGCGGATATTTGCCGCGTTGAAGAAGGCGTTCCCCGAACTTCCCGACGAACGCGAAAAGGTGGTCTACCGGTATAACCCGGTCGCCATCCGCGTTCGCGTCATCACCCCGCAGTTCCGGGGCAAGAGTTCGGCGGAACGGGAAGAGATCATCAACGAGGCGTTTCAAGCTCTCCCCGAAGAGATCACGGGGGACATCACGATGCTGTTCATGCTGACCCCCCAGGAAGCGAAGAAGCCGCCACTCGTCGCCCGCGAGTTCGACGACCCGACCGGCGAATACCTGTGATTGCTCCGATACGCCCGCGGCCACGAAGGTGAAATAGCGATGTCCACGCCGACCCCGCCGAACAACCCGAATCAGCCGCCGAAAAAGCCGG
>CANLGS010000174.1 GCA_947490035.1 Gemmataceae bacterium | reverse complement strand
CTTCGCGCGGCCAGAGGTAAGACGACTCGTTCTTGACGAGCCGGAAGCGTAAGCGACGGATAACGCTGTCCGTCGCTTACGCTTCCGGCTCGTCAAGAACGTCTCAATCGTGGCCGCGAGAAGTATAAAACACTCCTGTCTTCTGTCTTGATCTGCGTCCGTCTGCGTCATCTGCGGCTCTTGCTCTTCTGTTTCCTACTTCCCCAGCACCAAATCCAGCACCCAGCACCCGCGAACGTGTTCGCCCGGATTGCGGCAGTGGGCGAGTAGCACTTCGTTGTCGCAACCGGCGTCCTGAAGCGCGTCGGCGAGTATGGGCATCGCGCTGAACTCGCGGTTGTCGTACATCTGGCACGCGAGTGACATCGCGGTGTCAGTGCGCAACTCTTCGGAGAAGTGCGGCTCGCGGAACGGGTTGCCCGCGACCTCCCACACGACCGCGCGCATGACGAGATGCTGCGCCGCGGCATCGACCGCCGCGCTGTACGCGTTATACACCTCCGACGCGACTGCGCGGCACTCCTGGCGGGCGCGCGCCACCGCGGCCGGCGGGGCGAGTTCGTCGGCGTACTGGTCGATCACGTCGAGCGCGTCGGTCAGATCGGGGTGGTCGAGAAGTGCGCCGGCGGCGCGGCAGAACGCAACCGCCAGCAGGCGCTGGCGGCGCGGCGAAAGATGTTCCGCGGCGTACCGCGCGTGCGCCGTGAAGTCGGTCCCGGTCAGCCACTCGTCTTCGTTCATGAGCAATCCCAAACCCCGAACACATCTCAAGCAAGCCGAACAGAGCGCGTCCCGGTTGTCATTGAGATTTGTTGTCCGGTTTCGGGAATTCACTCCCGCGGCAGCAGGTCGATCACCTGCGCGAGGTGCAGCTCCGCGACCTGCGGGGCGACCAGCGCGTTCGGCGAGCAGACCCGTACCTGTTTGTAACAGAACCCGTGCGCCGCGTCCGCGTCGGGTTGCGGGTCGCGGAAGATGTGCAGCTTGCGCGCGATCACGTCGAGTACCCAGTACTCGAGTACGCCGGTGGACGCGACCCGACTCGACTGCTCCGCGAGGTCGTAGTCGGTGTCGGCGTCCTCGATCTCGATCACCAGAACCGGCAGGCGCTCGGCGTCGGTCTTCGGGTGCGCGCGAACCACCTCAATGTCGGGCGTGTGGTCGTCCGCGAGGACGGCGGCCTTCGCGTCGCGCCCGCGGACGGTGTAGAGGTCGGGCGAAAAGACGTTGCGGAGCCAGTTCTCCGCCATGCGTTGCGCGGTGGCCGCGAGCGAACGGTGCGCGGGCAATACGGTCGTGGACATGGTCGAAACCCTCCGTGAAAGAGGCTTCCACCCGGTGCGAGGGGACTTGGAGACCCGCACCGCCCCGTCGCGGGCGACCGGAAAACGAACCGCGTGCGGCTCGCGCCGGGTTGACGGGATTGGAGTGGAAGTGGCCGCCCCGTGTGGGGCGCCGGTGTTGTGAGCGGGCGGGATCGGAGCGACCGCGGAACCGCTCGGAGAAAGAACACTCCGGGGAGTGTAACAGAGGGCGCGCCGCGATGCACCAGGAAACCTGAAAACATTCGGACGCGCGAGCGAACGCCTCACGATTTTCCGGACGCGTCCAAACGAACTGCACCTGTCGCACGTCGATAGGTTCAGGTAGCATCGTCAACGCAGCGTACTCGTTGAGACGCGCCCACATTTCTCCACGTTCACCGCGGGAGGCCGATCATGTCCGACAACCGAGACCCGTCGCCGGGACAGACGCCGGACAACGGGGCACACAGCCCCACCAACTGGCGTGCGGTCGGCATCGTCCTCGTGCTGTTCCTCAGCATCCCGGCCGCGTATCAGGTCGTCAACTGGGTCGAAAAGTCCCGCGACGCGAAGGCGAAGCAAGCCGCGCTGACCGCGACCAAGACCGAGTACGACCGCCTTCAGGCGGAACACAAAGTCGCGCAAGACGCCGCGAAGAAGTCGCTGAATGAGGCCGAAGCCGCGGAGAAGGAGACTGGCATCAAGTACCACGCCGCGATGCAGGCGGCGCAGAAGATTCTCGAAGAGAAGAACTTCACCGTGCGGCTCACCGGTCCGGCCCGCATTCAACCGGGCGCGCCGAACACGTGGCAGATCGAAGCCGTCCACCGCGACGGCAACCCCACGAAGGCGACCAAACTGGAAATCGCGGTCAAGGACGCGAACGGCAACGAACTCCTTCGCGATGTCCACCACACGCCCGGCGTCGCGACGCCGCTCGTCCTCACCGCGAAGTTCTGGGAGAAGGTGAAACCCGGCACCGACCTGTTCCTCGAAGTGGTGGCGTTCACCGACGACAACCGCAGCAGCGTACTGGCCGAGCGCATCCCGCTCGCGCGCCCGGTGTTCGTCACGCACCTCCAGACCGACAAGCCCCTCTACAAGCCGGGCGAGACGATCCGCTTCCGCTCGCTTCCGCTCGCTTCCGCTCGAACGCTCCACGCTTCAACCGCCGACGAACGATCAGTGCCTCATGTTCCGCCTTCGCGACCCCGGCGACGCGATCACCCAACTCGGCGTGGGTAACGGCCGCGTGCTGCGCGACCTGCAAACCGTGATGGGGCCGGACAAGAAGCCGCTCCGCGGTATCGGCGTCGGCGAGTACACGATTCCCGCCGACGCGCCGGGCGGCGAGTACAAACTCGACCTCTACGAAGTGGACAGCGCGACGCGGCAGGAACTGCTAATCGAGACGCGCAAGTTCATCGTGAACCGGTACGTGCCGGACACGTTCGAGAAGAAGCTGGAGTTCGACGGCAAGAGCTACGGGCCGGGCGACGCGGTACAGGCGCGCATCGAGGTGTCGCGCACCGCCGGCGGGCCGATGAAGAACGCGACCGCGCAGGTCGTCGCGAGCGTAGACGGCAAGAACTTCCACGACCAGAAGGGCGCCCCGCTCGCCGTCGAACCGGGCGGCAAGGCCGTGCTGAACGTCCGCTTCAAGTTGCCCGCGGACCTGTTTGAGAAGGCGAAGGACGGCGTGCCGAACGCGGCCCTTAGCGTCACCATCACCGACGGCGGCGATGTCGAGAACATCCTGCGCCCGGTGCCGCTCGTCACGAAGAAGCTGAATGTCGAGTTCTTCCCCGAAGGCGGCGACATGATCGCCGGCGTGCCCGGTCGCGTGTACTTCCAGGTGCGCACGCCGAGCAAGGGCACCGAGCCGGGCAAGCCCGCCGACGTGAAGGGCGTCATCACCGACGGCACCGACACCGTCGTTGCCGACATCAAGACCGAGACCGACGCGGAGAACCCCGGTGCGAATCGCGGTCACGGTGTCTTCACACTGACGCCGCGCGCCGGCGCGAAGTATTTCCTCAAACTCGCGTCGCCGACCGGCATCACCGCGCCGGCGCCCGAAGGCTGGGTGCTGCCGCTCGCGAAGGCCGACGGCGTGGCGCTCACGTCGCTCGACGCGGTCACCGAAAAGGGCGGGACGATTCGCGTGCGCCTGCACACCGCGCAGCCGAAGACGCTGCACGTCGGGGCTTACGCTCGCGGGCGGCTGATCGCTCACCAGAAGGTCGAAGCGGAAGCCGGTAAGCCGGTCGAGGTGTCGCTCAAGGGCGACGACGCCGGCGGCGTGACGCGCGTCACCGTGTTCGAGGAACCGAAGGGCGGCGCGCCCGGTGCCGCGACGCTGATCCCGCGTGCGGAACGGCTCGTGTACCGCAAGCCGGCCGAACTGCTCATGCTGAACATCAACCCGGACAAGTCGGGTTACAGCCCCAGCGGCAAGGTGAAGCTCGAACTGTCCGCGTTCAACGAGAAGGAGAAGCCGACCCCGGCCGTGCTGCTCGTGGGCGTCGTGAACCGCAGCGTCATCACGATGGCCGACAACAAGACCGACCGGTTGATGCCGACGCACTTCATGCTGTCCGGTGAGGTGAAGCACCCGGCCGAACTCGAACACGCGGACTTCCTCTTAACGGATCACCCGAAGGCCGCGGTGTCGCTCGATCTCCTTCTCGGAGCGCAGGGCTGGCGCCGGTTCGCGGAGCAGACCGGCGCGCCGGGCAACCCGAACGACAAGGCCGACGTGGAGAAGATGCTCGTCGCGCACGGTCAGGGCACGTCCGCGCCGTTCGCGCTATACCAACTCGAAGAGCAGCGGATCAACGCGGAGTACCGGCCGAAGCTGGAGCAGACGGCGATCACGCTCTCGGTCGCGCAGGCCGAGTGGGACGCGACCCAGGCCGCGCAAGGGCCGGGGCTGGTGGGCGAAGTGGCGTCGGCGAAGGCCGCGTTTGAAGCGGCGAGCAAGCAGCACACCGACACCGCGGCCGAACTGTACCGCTACGAGACGCGGGCGGGTCGCGTCCAGTCGTGGGCGCTGCCCGCGCTGATGGTGGGCCTGATCGCGCTCGGCCTCAGTGGGCTGTCGCTCGCGTCGCGCAAGCCGGGCGGCGCACGCCGGCCGTTCTACCTCGCGTCGGTCGCGCTGTTCGTCCTCGGAGCGTGTGCGCTCGGCGCGATCGCGCTGACGCGCGGCACCAAGGAAGCGGAGGTCGCGTGGGACGAACGCGCCCCGACCCGCGACGCGCAGGCGCCGGCGATGTTCGCGGCGCGCAAAGAAGCGGCGAACGTGGAGATGGCCCGCGCGGAGCGGAACGCGGACGATCGCGCGATGATGCCGGCCCCGAATGCGCCCGCCGACAAGATGATGCCGATGGCACCACCGATGGGTGGCGCGGGCGACTTGCGACCGAGGATGGACCCGAAACCGGCACCCGTGGCGCTCGCGGACGGAAAGTTCGATCAGCGCGAGCAGGGGAAGAAGATGGCCGAAGCCGCGCGGGGCGACAATGGCCACGCGTTCCTGCGCGACCGGGCGAAGGTCGCGAACGCACTCGCGAAGGCGCAGCAACCCGCGCAACCTGGGCGCCCGGCGGGCAAGCCCGGCATGCCAATGGGCGGGCCGCGCGCGCCCGAACCGTTCGACGGTAAAGGGTTCGCCGGGAAGGGCGGCTTTGGCGGCGGTCGGGGTATGCCGGCGCTTGAGGCGCCGCCGTTCGTGGTGCGCGAGTACGCCCACCAGCGCGACCCGGCGCTCGGCGAGGTGCGCTCGGATTTCACCGAGACCGTGTACTGGCACCCGGTCCTCGTGCTGCCGGAATCCGGCAAGGCCACCGTCGAGTTCCAACTGTCCGACGACATCGCACGCTACGAAGTGATCGTCGCCGGTCACACGACCGACGGCCGCATCGGGGCCGTCACGAAGACCATCGAGGCACGCAAGCCGTTCAGCGTCGATCCGAAACTGCCGCTGGAAGTGTCGCACACCGACATCATCGACGTGCCGGTGCGCGTGACCAACGACAGCGGCGAGAAACGCTCGGTTTCGCTCACCGCGCTCGCGACCGGGTTCAAGGTCGAAGGCAACTTCGCCGACGCGCTCGACCTCGTGCCCAACGGCAAGGGCCGCAAGGTCGTCCGGCTAAAGGCCGACAAGCTGCAAGGCGAATGCACGTTCCTCGCCACCGCCACGAGCGGCACCGACAAGGACGGCATCCGGCGCGCGACGAGCATCGTGCCCGACGGCTTCCCTGGCGTGGGGTCGTTCAGCGACACCATCGAGCGCCGCGCCGCGGGCCGCGTCGCGCTGCCGAAGGACATCGTGCCCGGCACGCTCAAGGTCAAACTGGAAGTGTACCCCACGTCGATGGCCGACCTCGTGAAGGGCTTGGACGGCCTGCTCCGCGAGCCGTCTGGATGTTTCGAGCAGACCTCCACCTCGAACTACCCGAACACGCTGATCCTCGACTACATGAACCAGACCAACCAGGCCAACCCGCAAGCGGCGGCGAAGGCGAAAGGCTTGCTCGACAAGGGTTACTCGAAGCTGATCTCGTTCGAGTGCCCGGACACGCCGGAAAAGACGCGGCAGGGCTTCGAGTGGTTCGGCGGCGCGGACCAGCAGCACGAGGCGCTCACGGCTTACGGGTTGCTCCAGTTCAAGGACATGGCCCGCGTCCACGCCGTCGATGCGCAGATGATCAAGCGGACGCAGACGTACCTGCTGTCGCGCCGCGACGGGCAGGGCGGCTTCAAGCGGAACGCCCGCGCGCTCGACAGCTTCGGCGGCGCACCCAAGCCCACCACCGACGCCTACATCGTGTGGGCGCTGGTCGAGAGTGACCCGGACAATGTCGAGAATCTGGATCTGAAGACGGAAATCGCGGCGTTGAAGACGCAGGCGCTGGACGAGAACTCCGCCGGCGGGAAGGACGCGTACTTCGTCGCGCTGGTCGCGAACATCCTGCTCCAGCGCACCGACCGGCAGGGCGCACACACGCTGCTCGACCGGCTCAAGGACAAGCACGCGAAAGGCGGCGCGGTGACGGGCGCGGTGACGAGCATCACGCGCTCCGGCGGGCGCGACCTGGACATCGAAGCCACCGCGATCACGCTGCTCGGCTGGCTTCGTGCGAACGACCCGAAGTACGCCACCGCCATCAAGGAATCGACGAAGTGGATTTCGCAGCAGCGCGGCGGCTACGGCGGGTTCGGTTCGACGCAATCGACCATCATGGCGCTGAAGGCGATCACGCTGTTCGCGAAGAAGGCCGCGCACCCGTCCGAGAGCGGCGAGATTAAAGTCTCCGTCGGCGGCAAGGTGATCGGCACGCGGAAGTTCTCCGAGAAGGACACAGAGGTGATCGGCCTCGACCTCGCGGACGCGGACGCGGTGTTCAAGCCGGGCGAGACGACCGAGGTCGAGATCGTGACCGACGCGAAGCAGCCGTACCCGTTCGCGCTGAGCTACACCTACACCACGCTCACGCCGATTAGCGCCGCCCAGTGTCAGGTGAAGATTGAGACGAAGCTCGCGAAGGCGGAAGCCAACGAGGGCGACACGGTGCCGCTGACGGTGACTCTGGAGAACCGCCAGAAGGCCGGTCAGGGCATGACGGTGGCGATTGTCGGCCTGCCGGCCGGCATGAAGGTGCCGACCGACATGAAGCAACTGATCGACCTGCGCGAGAAGGGCGTCATCAGCTACTTCGAGCTGCGCGGCTCGCGCGAGTTGGTGCTGTACTGGCGCGAGATGGCACCTGAGCAGAAGGTCACGCTGACGGTGGACTTGGTGTGCGACGTGCCGGGCGAGTACCGCGGGCCGGCGAGCCGCGGCTACCTGTACTACAACGCGGACCACAAGTGTTGGGTGCCGCCGCTGGCAATCAAGATCGTGGCGAAGGAGTAACCGGCAATAGTCTTGCTGCGTGAGCGGGTCCGTCGCTGACGCTTCCGGCTCGTCAAACCGAACGCAGAAAGCCCCAGGGTTCTCACCCTGGGGCTTTCGCGTTTGTGTTGTTGGTGTGGTCTACTTCTCGACCTGGATTGTGGAAGGCATGCCCCTCAACATTGGCTATCTTGCCGTATCTTGTCATCTGGTAGTCAGTTACTCCCTGTTTGCTCTCTGAACGGACGCAAGGATGCGACGGGTGCAATCGCCCTGATCCTGCGAACTTACCGGGTTCGTTGGACGATTGAAACGCATTTTCAGTTCTTGACTCAGAGTCTGCATTGCGAGGTCAAAGGATTGGGTAAACCCCGAGCCTCGCTGTTGATGTTT
>CANLGS010000173.1 GCA_947490035.1 Gemmataceae bacterium | reverse complement strand
TTCTCGATGATCTTGCCGACGTTATTCGCGCCGAGCGTCTTCTCGGCCGGGTTGAACCGCCACCCGGCCGGGTCGTGGTTGTACGACGCCCAGTCGGCCGGATCGCCCTTCGGGACGGGTGCCGGTTCGACTTTCGGCTTCTCGGCTTGACCGCGAAGCCGGGTCGCCATCTTCGGACGGGCGCTTTCGATCTGCTTCAGGTCGAGTTTCTGACCGATGCCAGTACCGATTGCGGTGTAGAAATCGGCCAGCCCTTGGTTCCATTCGCCGGAGACCACATCGACGGGCGTCTCCCCGTTGTTGTTCTTCTTAGCCGTGTCGGCCCCCTTTTCCATGAGCAGCTTCACCACTTCCTCGCGGCACAGGAACGCTGCGGCGTGAAGTGGCGTGTTGCCGTCGGCGTTGCTGCCGGAGGGATCAGCCCCCAGTTCGAGCAAATATTTCACGACATCGAGGTGGCCGCGTAGTGCGGCGGTTGAGAGCGGCGTGGAACCGTCGGACTGCCGGCGGTTCGCTGTCGCCTTGTCGCGGATTAGCCTCTTCACGGCGGTCAGGTCGCCTGTACTCAGGGCCGCCGGTATGCCCTGCCACGGGGCGGTGCTCACCCGGATCAGTTCTCGCTTCAACACTTCCGCCGTCGTCGCGTCCTTCGCCGTATGGAGGATGAAGTCGTTGCTGAACGGGCCGTCCGGCACCTGCACTTGCAACAGGTGCATGCCGTCCGCCGGGAGGGTGTCGAGGGTGATCGTGACCTTCTCGCCATCGCCGCGTTTCACCGTGCCAGCCACACGGCGGCCGTTGACGAACACACGTGCGTCCTCGCCGAAGTGTCGGCCGCTCACCGTCATGCTCTTCTGCTCGGGGTGCAGGACTGGGAAGTCCTGCCGCCCGCGTTGCTTCTCAATCGGCCCGAGGGTCCAGATCGCCGGCTGCGGGTGATCGACACCGGCCTTCGCCCCGTGCCGGGCGGTGACGGTGCCGATGAACTTGCCGTCAGCAGCGAGGGTGAGCAGTTCTTGTCGCGTGAACGTGGTGCGTTCGCCGGTCTTGTTGACGAAACTTCCGCCGACGAATTGCAACGCCAACGGTTCCGCCTTCCCCTTGAGAAGCACGCCGTCGCACTCCACCACCACCGCCCCGTCGCTCGCCGCCTTCTCCAGCGCGGTCAACAGGTCGGCGGTCAGGTCGCCTTTCGCGGTGTCCTTGTTCAGCGTCACCTGCCGGGCAAACGCGCCGGAGAACCCAGTGCCCATTTCCAGCACCATGTCCCAGATGGGATCGAACCGCGGCCGGCCGCCCCACGAGAATTGCCACACTTCGCGTTCCGGAGCACCGCGCTCGGCGACTCTTCGGTAGAAGTCGAAGTCGATGATGTTGAGACGCCCTTGCGGGAGGATCAACCAGCGGTCTTGTGCGCCCCGCCACGTTGGGGCGTCCATGCCGGTCCCGGGCGTGTTGGTGCTGACCAGGAACGGCATCCGGTGGCAGTTGCCGCACACGTTCGGCGCGAGCTGCTTCGGGTCGTGGTCGCCCTCGATGTGGAACAGACGGAAGCCCTTCTTCGCTCGTTCCGAGAGCTCGTCCGTGTACGCCCGCTTCGGGGCCGGCGGATACGGCACCCCGAGCAGGTACACCGCCATGTCGTCTCGCTCTTGCTTCGACAACTCGCCGGCCTTGCCCTCGTCGTTCGTTGACTTGTCGCCGACGAGGCGCATGGTGGACGCCAGCCCGCCGTCGATCAGGTGGCGGGTGGTGCTCGTCGGCACGTCGACCTTGCTGTTCGGCTCCACGGACTTGTGGACGCTCGCCGAGTGGATGCCGCCGTAGGGGTCGCCGGGGATGCCGTCCCAGTGGAATGGGGCGGTGTCCCGCAGCCCGCGAACCGGCATGGTGCTGCGCGGCATGATCTGGTTGCCGCCGGTCACGATCGGCGTGTCCAGCACCCAGAGCAACTGGTCCGTGTGACCGTCCGGGTGGCAACTGGCACAGGAGAAGGTTCCCGTGGTGGACGCCTTCGCGGTGTTGAACGCGATCCGCCCGCGCTTGAACACTGGGTTCGTCGGGTCTTCGAGCGTGATCGTCGCGACGGTTTTTGGCTTCGCCCGGTCCGCGAGGTCCACGAGGGTCACGGTGTCGGCCAGGGCGTTCAGAACCCAGGCCGAGCCGCCGTCGAGGGCGATGCCGCGCGGCCCGGCCCCCACATCGACCCGACCCAGCACGGCACCACTCGCCGCATCCACGGTGAACAGCTTGTCCGACGCGGCGGCGGTGGCGACGAGCGTGGCGTCGTCCGGGGTGGCGCGAATGGCGAACGGCGTGGCCAACGCTTCGTCGCGCTTGGGGTGGGCCGGTGGCAGCGGTTCCAGGTCGAAGAACACCGGCTTATCCGCCTTGCCGTCCTTGAACGCCACCTTGGTGATGCGGTTCAGGAACGCCCGGTTCTCCATCTCCTTCAGCCCGTGCTTCTTGGTGCCGCTGCGGCCGTTCGCGTCGTTGCGGGCGTCGGTCTGGGCCACGAACACATTTCCCTTGCCGTCCACCGCGAGACCATAGAGCAGCGTACCCAGGCCCTCCACGGTGGCGACGAGCGCGTCGGTCTTGGTGTCGAAGACGAACAGGTCGCGATCGGGCACCTTCGGGTGCTTGACCACGTCCACCACGTGGCCGATGGACAGCACGTTGTTGTTCTGGATCGAGTGGTTGAAGGCGTCGAACGTAATGAGGTTGCCGTCGATCTTGTCCTTCGCCCCGCCGGACAGTTGCGTCTGGTTGTGCGACTCGAAGGGCACGACGTACAGCTTGCCGTTCCTCACCGCGATGGCCCGCGGCTCCTGGGCCGGGATCGACAGCCGCTTCGTCACCTTGCGGCTCGCCACGTCGATCACCGCGATCTGGTTTTCGGAGGAGAGAGCAACGTAGGCCTTCTCATTACTGGCGAAGGCGATGCCGACCGGCTCGTCGAACGTCGTCGCCTTCGTCTTCGAATCGAACTCCTGAACCGTGGCAATGACGTGCAGGAACGTCGGGCTGGCCGGGTCCGTGTCAATCACGCTCACCGAGTCCGAGACGTGGTTCGCCACCCACACCTCCTTGCCATCGGGCCGCGCGACCACACAGACCGGATCGACGCCGACGGGAATTCGCGTAACCACCTTCCGCGTCTTCGTGTCGATTACGTCCACTGTGCTAGCCGGGGTGTTCGCCACGAAGACGCGACCGCCACTCACGGCGATCGGGTTGAACTGCGGACTTTCCATCGACGGGTGCCCGGCGGCCAAAGGCGCCTTCGGGGCATTCGCCTGACGAGCGGGGGGATTTTCCTTCCCGACCGCGTAGAAGGTCATGCCTGCAACGAGGATTGCGGTGGCGAACAGGGCGCCGGATGGGGTTCGAATCATATCCGTTCATCTCCAACAGAGTGGTCAGCGTTGGTCCAGTTCTTGTTGTGTCAGGCGTCTCTCGCGCAACCGGACCAGTGTTATTGGCCCGTGTCCAAGTCGATCTCGAAATTCTCGCTCGTCTCGCCAACGGTGCGGATGATCGTGGAGTTCGATTCGTTGTACCGACCACGGAGGAGGTCGCTTCCTCCGGCCACCACGGCAATCGCCACCTTGTACGAACCGGGCCGCAATCCTTTGCCGTCTGGCCCTGGCACTCGGAAACTCCCGTCTTGCTTGACGACGGCCTGGGAGGGTCCGTCTTGCTTGAAGGTCTCGGTGTCCTCGGGTACGAACACGATTCGCACCGGAGAAGCAGCACCCTTGTAAGGGAGTTTCTCCTTGAGTTTCGCCGCGACGGCCTTCCCGGAAATCGTGCCGGTGACCGTCGTTCGCTTCGGCCCGCCGCCGCGAAGGAAAACGATGGCGACCAGTAGTACCACCAGCGACCCGCAGAGCCACCATCGCCAACGTATTAACATGTCACTTCCCAGTTACGAGTCGATTGACTGGACGGTGCGGGCCAATCCAATCGCGGCTTTCATTCCCACTCCGATATGGACTACTGTGGCAAGCTCCCTCAATTGCCAAGAGAAAACGTCTGCCCATCCTCCGTCGAGCCGAGGTAGGCCCAGACCGGTTGCGAGATGGTATTGGAGATGAAGCGAACTGAGCCATCGCCGAGGCAAACGTTCACGCCGCCGGTGTGTAAGCTCCGTGCGGTCGCCTGGAAACTGCCAGGACACTTACAGCACCCGGCCCCAGCGAATGGCTCGCAGTCGACGATGTCATCGGACGCCGGGGTGGTGTCGTTGGGGCCGAGACAGTCCTTATCCGAATACTGGACGATGATGCTCGAACCCGGTTGGCCCAGCGCCCAACTTCCGCGTTGATCGCGAGTCGCACCGGTTCCGAGTTGGCCCGCACGGATTTCGGCGATCATCATCGTGTTGGATGTGCCATCCTGGAAGCGGTTCAAGCCTTGACCGAAGTTGATCCGGAGCGGCCCCGCGCCGCCGACGCTTGTGGCCGAGCCGTTGGGAATGACCGATCCGCTCGTTCTCATGCTCCAGTCCAGAGGCCCGGCATTTGCGGCGTAGTTCCCACGTGCCCAGCCATTGGGCGCGGCGTAACTGCCGGTGCCGTTGTAGGTGTTCCCACTCGACGCTGCGTCCGAGGGGCACTTGTAGACCTTGACATCGGTGCCTGCGATCGCCTTCCAGGCGGTGTTGCCGTCGCTGAGATACGAGTTGATCGCGGTGGAGTTCTGGTTGAATAAGTTACCTTGCTCAACATACGGCAGGATGAGCACTGCCCAGTTGGGTCCGAAGTTGTGATTGGTGTTCGACGGAGTGACGCTGCCTCGAACTTGGACGGCAGGAGGAAGCTTGTCGTTCGCGTCGTGATACGCGTGGCAGGCCAACCCCAATTGTTTGAGGTTATTCTGGCAACTCATCCGGGCAGCAGCCTCGCGCACTTTCTGCACCGCCGGCAGCAGCAGGCCGATCAGGATGGCGATGATGGCGATAACCACCAGTAACTCGATCAGCGTGAACCCGCGAGAACGAGTCCCGTGGGCGAACGAATTCGGCACGTGAAAGACCATTCTCGGCACTCCTATTTCTTGATGTCGTTGGTGAGACAGTAAAGCTTGGATGCCGTGCGGATGAGCAGGTGCCCCTGACTCACCGACGGTGTCGCGAGGCAAAGCTCGCCGAGGTCGTTGGTGCCGAGAGGTTCGAATTCCGAGCCGGCATTGAAGACGCGAGTCTTGCCGTCTTCGCCCAGGCAAAAGAGCTTGCCGTTGTATGCCCACGGTGAGGCAGTGTAACTCCCACCGATTCGCTCGCGGCCGAAGAGTTCCTTGCCGGTCTTCGCGTCGTGGCAGGTCAAGAACCCCTGATCCAGTAGCGTGTAGTACCGCCCGCCGACGACAAGTGGGGACGTGTTGTACGGCCCGGCCAGTGGCTGATACCACGCGATGAAATCATTCGACCTCTCGCGTTCCTTGAGGGTGATGTCGCCGCTCGCGCCGGGTTTGATGGCGTACACCGGGCGGTGCTTGTCCCCGACGTACCCGGACGTGATGTACAGCAACCCGTCGGCGACGAACGGCGACGGGATGACGAGGCCGGACATCTTTCCGTCGAACTCCCACACCAGCTTGCCGTCGAGGTCGTAGCCCCGGTTGCGTTTCTTCCCGCAGGTGACGATTTCGGTTCGCCCCGCATGCTTCCAGATGAACGGCGTGGCCCAACTGGCGTACTCGTCCCGCTCGGTCCGCCACCGTTGTTTGCCAGTCTTCGCGTCGAACGACGCCAAGTAGGATTTCTCCTGGTTGTCGTAGAGCACCAGCACTTGGCCGTCGTGGACCACTGGCGAGGCTGCGGCACCGAAGTTCGAGAGCGTCTTCTTCGGCTCGATCTCATGGGACCAGAGTGGCTTGCCAGCGGGGTCGTAACAGTACAGGCCCACATCTCCGAACAGCACGTACAGCCGTTCGCCGTCAGTGGTCGGCGTCTCGGCCGCATAGCTACTCTTTGGGTGGCGCGGCACCTTGGGCTCACCCTTGTGGGCCTCCTGTTTCCACAGCTGCTTACCCGTCTTGAAATCGAAGCAGTGGACCAGCCAGTGGTGAACGCCCTTCGGTGGCGTTTTCACTCCTTCACCGAGGTACAAGCCCGCCTTCGGGGCGGTGTCGTCGCCGTCGCTGACCACCGAAGTGAGGAACACTTTGTCTCCAAGCACGACCGGGCATGACCAACCGCGACCCGGAACATCGATCACCCATTTCACGTTCTCCGTCTTGCTCCACTTGTCCGGCAGTCGGGGGTCGTCCGTCGCGACCCCGTCGGCGTTCGGCCCGCGAAACTGCGACCAGTTGTCCAGTGCTTTCTTCGCGGGGTCCGCGGCGTCGGCCGGGCCGGAGTGCAGCAACGAGGTCGTTACCAGGATCGCGAGTGTGCTGTGCCAGTAGGACATGCTCATGGCCCTTGCGAAATTGGGGAGGTTATCGTCGGTCCGACTGCATCTCGATAAAGCGGACGGCGAGGCCGCGGTCGTCGTGCAGGGTCAGACACCAGCACTCGACGATTTCCATCCCGGCGGGCGAAGGCGGGAACGCCGGCTCCTGCGGCACGAACTCGCCGAGCGGGATCGCCCACTCAAACGGCCCGCCCCCGGCGAACTGCCGTCTGGCGTAGTACTTGCCGGCGAACCCGCCCTTCGTGTGGTTCATGGTGACGCCGAAAAACACCTCAGCGGCGGTTTCCAACTGCCCGCGGGCGACGAACCGGCCGCCGTCGGCGAGTACCAGCGGGGAGGAGTCCTCGGGGACGACCGCGGCCGACGCGACGTAGATGAGCAGTGGCTTCGGCTTTGCGCAGGTCAGCAGCAGGGATTTCGCCCACACCCCGCCCTCGCCGTTCGCCGAAACGCGCCAGTCGCCGTAATTCACGCCGGCGGGGAACTGCGTTCGCCACACGCTCACGGGTTGCGAGCGGCGAACCGCCTTCAACTCGGCGCCCCGATCGACCGTGGCGGTGGCTTGGTGGTCGGCGGGCACGTCGGTCGCGGTCCCGTCCACCAACCGCGTGACTCGCACCCGACCCTCATTCACGGAGACCCGCGTGGACGACGAGTCCGAATCCACGTTCAACTGCGTCCCAAGCACTTCCAACAGCGCGGTTGGCGTGCGGATGAGCAAGGGCTGTCCGCTGGGTTGGCGGGCGGCGTTCACGGACACGCGGCCGTGGCCGAGTCGCATTTCTTTCTGGGATCCACTCACAAGAGCGAGCACCGTCCGGCCGGTGAGAGTGACGGTGGTTCCGTCCGGGTACTCGAGTACCGCCCAGGAATCGACGGACAGCGATTCGAGCGAACCGGCTCCGACCTCGCGGCCGACCAACGAGTCGGACTCGACCTTCCCGCCGTCACCGATCCACTGCACCGGACCACTGACGGCCGTCAGCCTTGCGACCGGGGCGACTGGGCGGGATCGGGTCAGAACGACAGCGGCCGAGACAACGAGTACGCAGGCCACAGCCGAGATGCCGAGCCACACGCGCCGTTTGCGTGGCGTGTCGCCGGTGCGATCCAATTGTTGTTTCGGCTCGATTGCGGGGCGCGGCTCTTCGGCGAAGTCGGTGGCTAGGGTCGCGTGGATTC
>CANLGS010000172.1 GCA_947490035.1 Gemmataceae bacterium | reverse complement strand
TGTCCTACATGCGGTACCTGAAGTCGCAGTGTGTCGCGCCTTCCATGATCGTCTGCGTGCGCGAGAATGCGATGTCGGGGTTGAAGCCGTCGATCATGGCGGCGTCGCGTGCGCACGAGAGCAACCCGCCCAACTCGGTCAGCCCCAGTCGGGCGTACATCTCCGCGAACCGGCACCGGGTCACGTCGAACTCGAACGCCTCCAGGTCGTCGCGCAGCACGGTCAGTTCCAACGCGCCGCCTTCGGTCCACTTCTCGACTGTGTGCTTGAGGTGTACGAGGTCGTTGCCGTTCGCGGAAGCGGCACACCCGGCTTGCGTCGCGAGTTCGCGGATCACGCCGCCGACGATCTCGCGTGCGCGGGTTTCGCCCACCTCCGCGACGAACGCGCGGAACAGCGGGGCGATCACGCCCGCTTCGATCTCGCGCTGCTGAAGGAGGGGAAGGGGAGTCACGCCGGCAACTCCGCGTTCGGCGCTTCGGCCGGAGGGGGTGGCAACTTGACGAAGAACAGGAGCATGTTGCGGCCGTAGGAACGCACGTCCCACGCGGGCGGGTTCGGCAGCCGCTCGATGGGGAACCCGTCTTCCGCCTGGATCGTCAGCACGGACTCGTTCGGCGCCTTCTCCAGAAGCACGTTCACGAGCGTCAGGAACTCTTCGGCCTTCTCGCTCAGGTCCGGGAACGGCGGGCTGAGGAACAGGTTCACCGGGTCTTTCGGCGGCAGCCATCGCTCGGCCCAGCGGTAGGCGTCGGCCTTCAGCACTTGCACCTTGTCCCCGACGCCGAAGTCCTGGGCGTACTTCTGGATGTCGGCGGTCTGGCGCGGGTCTTTCTCGATGAGCCGGGCGGAGGTCGCGCCGCGGCTGACGGCCTCCAACCCGACGACGCCGGTGCCCGCGAAGATGTCGTAGAAGACGCGATCCGGCACCGCGTTACCGAGGATGCTGAACAGCGCCTCGCGCACCATTTGCGGGGTCGGCCTCATCCCCTCGTGAACCACGACGGTGAGCTTCCGCCCGCGGAGCGCCCCGGCCACGATCCGAACTTGAGTTTTTTCGAGCATGGTACTTCAGGCTATGTGGCTTCAGTGTGGTCCGCCGCTCCGCGGCGGTCTTCGGTCTCGTAACCCCGCGAAGACCGCCGCGGAGCGGCGGACCACATTAACTATCTCGCCTCGGCACACTCGCTACAAGTCCACCCGCCCGAACTGCGCCGCTTTCCCCGGCGCGCCGTCGGACACAGCCGGCCTTTTCCCAACGCGGGTCGCAAGCTATAAGGCTTCAGCGGTCCACTCCGCACATTCCGAATCGAGGAGGTCTGTCTCATGCGATCCGCTGCCTTCACCCTGGCCGCTCTGCTGATCGCCACAACCGTGGGGTGGGCACAGCAGCCCGCGGTGCCCGGCGCGCCGGTCGCCGGTCAGCCGCCCCTGCCGCCGGCCGCCGTGCCCATCGCCAAGGCCGACCCGAAGCTCGACCCGCACCTGGACGAGTGGGAAAAGAAGATGAGGGGCGTGGTGAACCTGCGCACCGAGATCGGGCTGACGCGCACCGACGCGGTGTTCAAGAAGGCGACCAACTTCACCGGCGTCGTGCTGTGCATGAAGCCGAACTTCGCCGTTCTACGCCTCGACAACAGCGGCGACCCGACCAAGACCGACTACGAAGCGTACATCTGCGACGGCAAGGCCGTGTACGCCTACAACGGCGTCGCCAAGACGATCACCGCGTTCAAGTTGCCGCAGGCCGGCGCCGGGGTCGATAACCTCATGCTCGACTTCCTTTCGGGCATGAAGGCGAAGGACGTGAAGGAGCGGTTCGACATCACGCTCTTCAAGACCGACGAGAACTACATCTACCTGGACATCAAGCCGTTGTTGGGCAAGGATCAGCGCGAGTTCAAGCACCTGCGACTGGCCCTTTACGGGCCGGGGGCGAACACCGCGAAGTTCGCGTACCTGCCCGCCCAGGTGTACATGCTCAAGCCGAACGACGACACGGAAGTGTGGAAGTTCACCAACCCGCAGGTCGATCTGCCGGGCGTCGATGCCACAAAGTTCCAGTTCGTGAAAATCGAGGCCAAGGACTGGAAGTTCCAGGAGGCGCCGCCGGCGCCGGTGGGCAACGGCGGTAACGTGCCGGCGGGCGGCTTGGTCCGCCCCGGTAAGCAGTAACCGATCGTTGACCAAGTTCATGAGAAGCCCGCGAGGAACTCGCGGGCTTCTCGCATTTTCTGACTTTCTCATTCCCCTTTCACCGGCGCGGCGTAACGATGTGAACGGCCGGCGGGTACTCGTACTCCCGCTCCGGCGGACAATTCACCTCTCCCACAAGGGGAAGTTATGCGGACGATTCGGTGTCTGTTGGCGGCCGTGCTGGCCGCCGGTATCGTGACGGTCGTCGCGGCCCAGCAGCCGGGCGGCTTCAACCGCGGCGGGCAGGACGTGAACACCCTGGTGTTCACCAACGCCGCCCTCCAGGAAGAGCTGAAGGTGACCGACGCGCAGAAGACGAAGATGAAGCCGGTCGCCGACAAACAGGCCGAGATCGCCAAGGCGCTGCGCGACGCGTTCGGCGGCGGCAAGTTCGACAAGGACAAGCTGACCGAACTCAACGAGAAGCGGACGAAGGTCGCCGAGGAGGCCAAGAAGGTGGCCGACGAGACGCTGACCGACGCCCAGAAGAAGCGGCTGCACCAGATCGCCATCCAGGTGATGAGCTTCAACGTGTTCAACGACCCGGAAGCCAAGGGCGGCAAGGGCGGCGGTGGCGCGACCGACGCCCAGAAGTCGATCATGAAGGAAGTCGGCGACGCGCTCAAGCTGAGCGACAAGCAGAAGAGCACCGTCAAGGGTGTGGTGGACGACTTCAACAAGGAGCGCGGGGACATCAACAAGGAAGCCGGCATCACGGGCGGCTTTGGCATGAAGGGCGGCAAGGCTCCGGATCAGGAGAAGGTGGACGCCGCGAACAAGAAGATCGACAAGCTGCGTAAGGACTCCTGGACCAAGATCGAAGAGAGCCTCGACGGCACCCAGAAGACCGCGTGGAAGGGTCTCGTCGGCGACGCGTTCGACACGAGCAAGCTCAACCCGCCCGTCGTGAAGAAGGACTGACCTCTGTTGAGGTCGCGCGATGACCACGAAGCCCGCCCGGCGAACCGGGCGGGCTTTGCCGTTGCGGGCCGCTTGCCGTGAGGAACCATCATGCCCGACGACACCCCGCCGCCCGACCGCCCGTGGGACAAGAAGCCCCGACGCGAGCGCAACGAACGCGACGAGCGCGATGACGAAGACGACGAGGAGTACGACGATCGCCCGCGGCGCCGGCGGAGACGCCGGCGCGAGGACGAACCCGACCCGGGGCTGAAGATGATCGTGCCGCTGAACACGTCTGCGCTGGCGATCGTCGCGGGCTACGTCGGGCTGATCTCGGTGCTGTGCGTCCCGGCGCCGTTCGCGCTGCTCTTCGGCATCCTGGCGCTGGTCCACCTGAAGAACAACCCCAAGCTCGACGGCAAGGCGCGCGCGATCTTCGCCATCGTGATGGGCGTGGTCTTCTCAACCCCGCTCGTGCTGTGGATGATCGCCCTTGTTGCTAACGGACTGAAATGACAGTCACGAACCGGTCCGCGCCGAGAGGGGCAGCGGGCCGGTGTCGTAGCGCGCGTACTTCAGGAACCCCTTCGGCGCGAGCAACCCGGCGAGCAAGCCGATTGCCGCGTCGCGAAGCCAGCACGTCAGCCGCCCCTCCGTCTGACCGAGCCGCCCGAACTTCCACGACTCGCGCGTGATCGCGGTCGTGCGCGGGCGGCGCTCCGCGGCGAACGCTTCCAGCCCGCGTGCCGGGTCGCTCGCGGTCGCCAGACAGCGCGCCAGCACGACGGCGTCTTCGATCGCCATGCACCCGCCCTGGCCGAGGTTCGGCGTGGTCGGGTGCGCCGCGTCTCCTATTACGCCCACTCGCCCCTTCGACCACTTTCGGGCCGGCGGTCGGTCGAGGATGTCGTTGCGGAAGATGCGGTCCGCGGGCGTGGTCGCGAACAACGTCGGCGCGGGTTCGGCCCAGTCGCGGAACTCGGCAATGAGGAACGCCCGATCATCGGCTTCGCGGCCGTTGGGCGGGGCGTTCTTCGTCGCCCACCAGTACACGCGATCGTCCGGTAGCGTGGTGATGCCGACCCGCTTGCCACGGCCCCACCACTCCGCGACGTAGCCCGGTTCGATGCTCGCTGGCCTTTGGCAGATGCCGCGCCAGCAGGTGTACCCCGAGTACCGCGGCACTTCGGGACCGAGGACGGCCGCGCGCACGACGGAGTGAATGCCGTCCGCGCCGACGACCACATCCGCTTCGTCGGTGTGCCCGTTCGCGAATCGCACCTTCGCGGTCGCGTCGCCGCCTTCGACCGCGACGCACTCGTGCCCGTACCGCGCCGTGCCCGGCGGCAGGTGCGACGCGAGCGCGGTCACGAGGTCCGCGCGGTGGATCATGCGGACGAACTCCGACACGCCGAACCGCTTCTCCAGTTCGTCGGCGCGCATCCCGATCTGAATCTTGTGCCCGTCGCGCCCGCGTATCTCGGAGCGCGCCATTCGCAGAGAAACGGCGGGTACGGATTCGCCGGCGCCGATGTGGTCGAGCGCGCGGAGGGCGTTCGCCCACAGGCTGATGCCGGCCCCGACCTCGCGCAACTCCGGGGCGCGCTCGTAGACGGCGACTTCCGCGCCGACCTTGCGCAGCGCGATGGCCGCGGACAACCCCGCGATGCCCGACCCGATGATGATGACACGCACGCGCGCCTCCGTGAGTGTAGTCCGCCGCTCCGCGGCGGTTTTTCTGTCTTTTTGAGGCACAAAGGCACCGCCGCGGAGCGGCGGACCACACTCAGATGCCCGGCGGGCGCTTGTTCCGCACCTTGTCCTTTTCGCTGTCCTTGAACTCCGGCGGGCGGCCGAAGTACTTCGCCAGCACCCACCGCGCCCGCACCGACCACGCCGCGTGCTTGCGCATGTAGTTCAGTGAGTTGTAGTCGTGTACCGACTTCGCCGGCAGCATGAACATGCACCGCGGCATGTGCGTCACCTCGAACGCCATGTGATCCTGTTCTACGTAGGTGAGCGGCTCCGTGATCTCCACCGTCGCGAGGTCTTTCCACGGGTGCGTGGCTTCGTCCCACGGTTCGAGCGGGTTGCGGATCGCGTCCGGGTCGTCCGGCTGAACCTCGTGCCACTGGATTTGCAGGATGTGGTGGATCGGTCCGGCCGCGATGCGCGCGGCGTACTCTTCCTTCAAGTAGTTGACGGTGCGGGCTTCGTCCGGCTTCGCGCGCTGGTCGGCCGCGATGCGCGCGAGCGCGGCGTCGGCGGCGACCTTCGCCACCCACTCCGGGTTCAGCGGCGGCTCCTCCGGCGCGCGCGACGTCGGGATTAAGCGGAACCGCACGTAGCGCGGCACGCCGTCCTTCGCGCGCCAGCCGAACGGCGTCTGGCTGAAGTAGTACATGGTCGCGTTCGACTCGGGCACGCGCGGCGAAGCGTCGGCCGCGGACTTCCGCCCGTCGGCGTACTTCAGGTGGTACTTCAGGTAGTGAACGATGTTGTCGGAGTTCTGGAACGTCGAGTCCTTGACACGCGTCCAGACGAATTCGAGGAAGCTCGCGGCGTTCCAGAAGAAGCAGTGCCGGCCGGTGTTCATTTGCAGGTCGAACGGGCTGGCGAAGCAGGTGTCGGCGACTTGAGACTGCCGCTGCGGACCTGGGCCATCGCGTCGTCCATGTACCCCGCGGCGCCGTGGCGGATGCGGCAGACGAACTCGCGGCCCGGCTCGAAGAAGTCGCTGGCGGGGAACTCCCGGTCCGTGACGATGCGGAGTTTGCCGCTCCCGCCGATGGCGTTGTTGTGCGACATCCGCCGGCGGTAGATGCTGATGGTGAGGACGACGCTGAACATGAACAGCTTGCCGCAGCACCACAACTTGAACAGTTCCCACTTCGCGCGCATGGGTTCCTTTCGACGCTGAGTCTCATACTCTTCGGGCTTGGTTGAACGCGGTGGACGGTTTTCCGTCCCTCTCCCGCAGGGGAGAGGGACAGAACCGGAGCGAGGTTCGTCTTCATCGCGACTTGGTGTCAGTCGCTCAAAACACAAGAGTGAGCATCTGAGCGGCTGACTGCCAATTTGACAGCTGCCGTGCCTATCCCCCCACCATCTCCGCTTGCCAGACGGCGTGCGCTACTTCGGGGTGGCAGATGTCGTTGTGCGCGCCGCCGCGCCCGCCGCCGTTGCGGATCACTTCACTGCACTCCAGGTTGTACACCTTCCCCGGCACAAAGCCGTAGTCGCCGGTCGCGGGCAGAATGCCGAGGTCGGTCGCGTTCGTGCCCGGCCCGCGAATGCCGTGCGAACCGACCGCGCCGTACTTCGGCAGCTCGCCCGGCGCCGCGAACGCGACCTGCCGCGCCACCCCCGCGCCCAGCGGGTACCACCGGCCGGTCGCGGAGTCGAACACCGTCTGGGTCGCGAGCAGCGGCCCGCGCACGCGCGCGTCCGCGATGATCCGGTTGAAGTACCCCGGCTGACCGGGCGCCGCGGGGATGTCGTCGCAGAACGCCCAGATCGAGAGCGCGCCCTGCACCAGCGCGAGCGAATCTACCGGTCGCGGCACGCGACCGCGGCCCTTCGGGCCGACGAGCGTCGCGGCCGTCACGATGCACCCGAAGCTGTGGCCCATGAGGTGGAACCGCATCGTGCGCGGCGCGGCTTGCATCATCCGCGCCAGGAGGGTGGAACCGGCCGTCTTGCCGAACCACCGGGCGCGGTCCTTGATGCGCCAGAACGAGAGTGTGCGCAGCACGCCGAAGATGCCGCCGCCGCTGAACAACCCGAAGCTCGGGGCGTCCTCGCGGAGCGACTGGTACACGCCTTCCGGGTCGAACCCGTGGCGGTCGCCGCCCGGTTGGGCACCGGCCCCGCCGATGCCCATGTCCGCTTCCCGGTTCAACTGCTTGTACGCCGCGACCACGTCCGGCGACAGCGTGTCCGGCTCCACGTCGTCCATCGCGCCCACGACGATGCGGCGGATCGCGTCGCGCGCTTCGGGCGTGTCCACGATGCGCGCGGCGTAGTCGTCCACCATCGCCTGCACCGGGTCGGCCGCGGCCACGCCGTCGATGGGGACCGAGATCGACCCGCCCTCGCCGAACGACTCGTCGCCCCACGGCAGACTCGGCCAGTGGATGCCGACGACGTGCGCGTTGAAGCCGGGCCGCACCTGCTTCATCCGGGCGATGTCGGCCTCGGCCTTCGACATCACTTCGACCCAGGCGTCGTACTGCGCGCGGGCGGCGGGCACGTCGCCCATCCAACCGTGGCAAAGGAGGAACACGTCGGTGATGCCGGAGTCGTCCGCGGCGAGTGTGCGAAGAACCAGGTCGGACATCAGCCCGTTTGGGTCGTTGATGCGCTCGTCGCCGCTGGAGTCGAAGCAGACGAGGTCGTAAGCGGCGCGGCGGTCGGTCGCGGCGTATCGCGGCATGGTGGGCGCCCCAGGCGTGGGTTCGGGTTTTGCACGAGTGTACCCGAACTACGCGCGGAGGGAAACGAAGAGCCAAG
>CANLGS010000171.1 GCA_947490035.1 Gemmataceae bacterium | reverse complement strand
GTTCGGAGTGGTGGTTGGGGGAACCGTTCGACCGTGGTCAAGACCTCATCCGGGTGCGAAAATCGTTGCAGACCACCCGTCACGGGGGTAATCTGTGACCGCACAGCCGATTCGTGTTCCCAGAGGCGTTCATCTGGGAAAGATCGGTTCGATCAGGCCGGGCGGCTGCGGCGCGTGGTCGAGGCGCTCCTCTTCCTGGCGCGTTCCGAGGGCGACGCGCGCCTCCCCGGTTTGGAAGCGACGGACCTCGCGGCGTGGGTTCCGGCGCGGCTCGGCGAGTGGGCCGAACACCCGCGGTTCGGTGACGTGCGGTTCGAGCCGGCATCCGAGGAAGCGCCGGCCGCGATCCACCCGGACCTGTTCGGCGAACTGCTCGACGCGCTGCTCGACAACGCGCTGAAGTACAGCGCGGACGGCACGCCGGTCGCGGTGCGCGTCGGGCGCGACGCTGAAGGCGTGTGGGTGGAAGTGGAAGATCGCGGGTGCGGGGTCGCGGTCGAGGACGTGCCGCAGTTGTTCCGCCCGTTCTTCCGCTCGGACGCGGCGCGAATACTCGGTGTGCCGGGCGTCGGGTTGGGGCTGGCGGTCGCGGCGCGCATCGCGTCCGCGCTGGGCGGCTCGATTCACGTCACAAGCGAAGTGGGCCGCGGCACCCGCGTGCGGGTTCGGTTGCTGCCGGCGGCAGCGCTTTGTTCCTCACGAGCCGGAAGCGTAAGCGACGGATAGCTGCCCGTCGCTTACACTTCCGGCTCGTCTTATGGACCACACGCCGCGAACCCGCACACGGGCGCCGCGTGTCGGGTGTATGATGGACCGCGTCGCAGCGCGGTTCACACGTCTTCCTCACGTCCCACACAGGAGAGCGACACATGCTGAACCCCAAGACGTTCTACAACTCGCGCCCGGACGGTTTCGGCGTTCTCGAAGTCGCGGGCGAACCGCCCACCGCAGGCGCGCCCAGGCAATTCATCCCGCTGAAACGCACCGACCTTACCGGCACCGTGACCGGACCGCTCGCGGCTCTCACGCTGGCCCAAACTTTCTCACTTCCCGACCAATTCAACGAAGTCATCGAAGCGCTGTACCGCTTCCCGCTGCCCGGCGACGCGGCCGTGACCGGCGTGCGCGTGCGCTTCGGCGATGTCGAGATTTCTACCACGCTGAAGGAACGCGACACTGCGGAAGCCGACTACACCGCCGCGAAGAAGGCCGGGCGGCAAGCGGCGCTCGTCACGCGCGAATCGCCGGACGTGTTCACGCTCGCGGTCGCCGGCATCCGTGCCGGTCAAGATGTCGTCGTTCAGACCGATTACGTTCAAGTGGCGAAGGCCGAAGCCGCGGGCTGGTCGCTGCGGGTGCCCCTGACCACGGCCCCGCGATACGTCCGCGCCGACGAGAGCAACTCTCGCCACGCGGACGGTCAGCCGCTCGCGGTGCTGCGCGACCCCGGCCACCGGTTCGCGCTCGACCTGGTGCTGTCGGAAGCGGATCGCATTCTGAGCAGCACGCACGCGCTTGCGGTTGAAGGCGACCGCGTCCGGCTTCGCGAAGGCGAGGTGGTCCCGGATCGCGACTGCGTGCTAACGTGGCGGGCGAAGGCGGAAGATTCGCAAGCCGCGCTGCGCGCGTGGACGCACGCCTACCACGCGACCGGGAAGGCGTACTTCCTCGCGCTGTGTGCCCCGCCGAAGTTCGCCAACGCGAAGAAGGTGCCGCGCGAGGTGGTGCTGCTGGTCGATCACTCCGGGTCGATGGAAGGGCCGAAGTGGGAGGCCGCGGACTGGGCCGTCGAGCGGTTCCTCGCGGGACTGGGTGAACACGATTCGTTCGCGCTGGGCTTGTTCCACGACACGACGAAGTGGTTCGCGGAGCGCACCCGCAAGGCGACCCCGGACGCGGTACGCGAGGCGGTGAAGTTCTTGAAGTCGAACCGCACCAGCGGCGGAACCGAACTCGGAGTCGCGCTGGAGCAGGCGCTGGGCCGCTCGCGCGGCGCGGACACGCCGTCGCGCCACGTCCTCATTCTCACGGACGCGGAGGTGAGCGACGCGGGCCGCGTGCTGCGCCTTGCCGACCTCGAAGCAGCGCGCGCCGACCGGCGGCGCGTCAGCGTGCTGTGCATCGACGCCGCGCCCAACGCCGCGCTCGCGTCGGAGTTGGCCGAGCGCGGCGGCGGCGTCTCGCGCTTCCTCACGAGCAACCCGGACGACGACGACGTGACGACCGCGCTCGACGAGGTGCTCGCGGACTGGTCCGCACCGGTGCTGACCGGACTCACGCTCGAAGTGAATCGCGTCGGCGCGGAAGCGGTGGCGCGTTCGGTTACGCTCGTTGTGCCCGGACCATCGAGCGCGGTGGACATCGGCGACCTGCCCGCCGGCCGCCCGGTGTGGGTGATCGGTCGCGTGCCGCTGAAGGGCGAACCGCTTTCGTTCCGGCTGCGGACCGGTGCGGAAGTCGTCGCGGAGGTTCGCGCCGACGACAAGGGCGCGACGCCGGGGCTGAAGGCGCTGTTCGGCGCGGACCGCGTGCGCCGGCTCGAATACGTGATGACCGGCGGCACGAGCGGCGACAAGCTCCGCGCCGAGTTGTCGCGCCTCGGCTACGAAGGCGCGGACGTGGGCGAAGAAAAGGTGTTCGCGGAGAACGCCCGCGACGCCGCGGCGAAGGCAGTGCGCGACCTGCTGGTGCGCGAGTCGCTCGCGGCCGGCGTGCCGAGTTCGGAGACGGCGTTCGTCGCGGTGCGCACGGAAGCCGGGCAACCGGTGACCGGCACGGTCGCGGTCGCGAACGGCTTGCCCGCCGGTTGGTCGAACCGCTTCGAGAACCTGATAGGCGGGAGTGGTGCGGGTCTCACGAACGCGTGCGCGTGCTTCTGTATGGCGCCGTCGGCTCCCGCGGATGCTGACTCCGAGTCGGTCGATTCGATGCTGATGGAACTCGGCGATCACGACGCGGACACGGCGGAACTCAAGGCGGCTCCGCGGCCGGCCGGCCTGTTCCGCAAGGTGCTCAAGAAGCTCAAAGGTTCAGCACCCTCGGTCCTTCCGGCGCCGGCTCGCGCCGCGGCGCCCGCGCGCGACGTTCGCGTGTCCGTCGCGCCGAATCAGTTCGCGCCGGCTGCCGGCGCGGTGCTGTTCGACTCCGCGACCGGCGACGCGGGCCAGTTCACGTTCCTGTCGGTCGCGTTCGGCGACAAGGCCGTCACCGCCGACGCGCTCGACCCGGAACTGACACTGCTCCTGTTCGTGGGCGACCTCGCCAGCCCGCGGGCGCGCGTGAAGCTGGCCGACGTGCTGCGCGCCGGCGGGCGCCGGCCGCTGAACCTCCGGCGCGACGCGAACCAGCCGGTGCGCCTCACGCTCGAAGACCCGTCCGGCGCGTGGAAGGGCGGCGTGCCCGCGCTGGAGATTGTGTTGGGGTGGGTGTGAGAGTAGCCCGCCACGCCGTGGCGGTTCTTCTCTTGTGGCACAGACATTCCTGTCTGTGCGCTTTGCGGGGCCAGCCGCACAGACAGGAATGTCTGTGCCACCAAGACCAACACAGAAGAACCGCCACGGCGTGGCGGGCTACTCTCCGACCGTAGCCGCGATCACGATCCGCGCGCACGCTTCGGCGTCGGAGCCGGCGTTGTGGTGGATCAGCCCGATGCCGAGCCGCCGGCACACGGCCGGCAGGTTGTTCGGCTTCAGCGCCCACTTCTTGCGCGCGAGCTGAACCGTGCAGACGTAGGGTAGGGCAGGGGCTGCGAGATTCGCGGCGGCACAACACGCTTCCAGCACGCGCCGGTCGAAGGGCGCGTTGTGCGCCGCGAGGAAGGTCGCGCCTTCGAGAACGGGCGCGACCTTCGACCACACGTCGCGGAACACCGGTGCGTCCTTCACCATCGGCCACGTGATGCCGTGAACGTAGGTGAACAGGATGCGCTCGCGCGGCGGGCGGATCAGCACCGCTTCGCGGTGGACGATCTTCCCAGATTCGACGCGAACCAGACCCACCGCGCACGCGCTGTCCGGGCCGTTGTCCGCGGTCTCGAAGTCGATCGCGACGAACGGCCCGTTCAGCGGCGGGAGCGGCACCGGTGTTTTGCGTGGTGAAGGCATAGGTGAATAAGTTCGGTCGGTTTGCACTCGTCACTTCATTATAAGGCGAGCCGGCGACCGGAGGTTCGGCGCACGCGGCGCGAAACCTCCGGTCGCTCACGCTCCCGGCTCGCCCGGCGTAATCCCTACTTCTTCGCGCCCACGCAGTACAGCGCGTCGAGGCCGCGGATGAACAGCGTGCCGTCGGCCGCGGCGGGGCTGGCCCAGAACATGTCGCGGCCGAGCTTGTTCACGCGCAGCACCTCGAACGTGTCGCCGGCCTTCAGCACGTGCGTCTGCCCGTCCTCGTCGAGGCAGAACACCTTGCCGTCGGCGGCCCACGGCGACGCCCAGAACGCTTTCGCGTTGGGGATGCGCTCCTTCGTGTACGCCGCCTTGCCGGTCTTCGCGTCGAAGCAACTCACCAACCCGCCGTTGCGCTCGAGGACGTAGACATATCCATCGTACACGAGGGGCGACGCGGCGCCCGGCCACCCCCGCGGCGCGGTCCACGCGACCCCGTCGTTGGACGACTCGCTCGCCTTCAGCGTGATGTCGCCGGTCGCGCCGGCCTTCACCGCGAACAGTGTGCCCGCGCCGCGACCGCCGCCGCCGCCGCCCTTCCCGCCGAACCCGCCCTGACCGACGCCGACGTAGAGGCGCTCGGCGTCGCCGGCCGGCGATGCGGAACACTGCCCGCCGCCGACCTCAAGTTCCCAGACCACTTTGCCGGTCGCGGGGTCGTAGCCGCGGACCTTCTGCCCGCCGCCCGCGACGATGCCGGTGCGGTCCTTCGTCTTCCACACGTAGGGCGTACTCCACCCGGACTTCTCGCTGCGGTTCACCTTCCACAGCTCCTTACCGGTCTTCTTGTCGTAGGCCGCGAGGAACGACTTCTCCTCGTTGTCGCACTGGATGAAGATGCGGTCGCCGTCGAGCACGGGCGAACTCGCGGTGCCCCACCCGGCCATCATCGAGAACGAGCCGAGGTCTTTCTTCCACACCTCTTCGCCCTTCAGATCGTAACAGAACAGCCCGGTCATGCCGAAGTACGCGTAGACGCGTTCGCCGTCGCTGACCGGCGTTTCGGTCGCGTAGGTGTTGCTGCCGTGCGTCGGGATGGTGGGCCGCGCTTCCTTCGCGACCTTCTCCCACACCGGTTTGCCGGTGGCGCGGTCGAGGCAGATCACCTTGAACTGGTAGGTCGCCTTCGGCGCGCCGCCGCCGCCGCCCTTGCCGAAGCCGCCACCACCGCCGCCGAACCCGCCGCCGGCTTTCGGCTTCGGCTGGCCGTCCGAGTACGCCGTGGTGAGGAACACCTTGTCGCCCACGACGATCGGGCACGACCACGCGACGCCCTTCACGTCCGCCTTCCAGGTCAGGTTCTTCTCGCTCCACTCGGCCGGCGGCTTGGCGTCGGTAATCACGCCGCTACCGGTCGGCCCGCGGAACTGCGTCCAGTCTTCCGCCCGGCTGCTCGTGGTGAAAAGCGGAACCAGCACGGCGAGCGCGAACAGCGGTCGGAACCGGCGCATGGTCGAATCTCCCAGACGTGAGGGACACGGAACACTAAACCCGCTGATGATACCCGCCGCGACATGAAACCGCCGTGAGTCCGGGCGGTTACGGCTTCTCACCGGCGCGCACGATCCCGTTGAAGAACAGCTTGAACGTGCCGTGCGGCTGCGCCCGGTACAGCACCAGCGGGCCGTACAGCACGAGCCGACCTTTGCCGACTTTCGCGTCGATGATCGCGGTGCCGCCGTCGAGATGCTCCTGACCGAACGCCCACCCGCTCCGCAGCGGCGACTTGCCCGCAAACCACGCGACGCGAGTCAACCCCGCCTTCTCCGCGTCGGCCGGTAAGCGGAACGTCGGGCTGTTCGAGAACACCACGTCCACCTCGTCCGACATCCCCCACGCGAGCGGGTGAGTCGTGTCCACCTTCGCCCGCAGCACCGACGGCGGCACGTAGAACTTGTCGCGGCCGAACGGCTTCTCCTTCCCGTCCACGTCCTTCGTCACGAGGTGGCTCGTGACCGGCAGACCGAGCTGCGTGGCGAGTACCGTCGAGCCGCCGATGGTGAGAATCGTGCCGCCGTCCTCCATGAACTTCTTCAGGTGCGGGAGCGTCTTGGCAACCGTGATGCTCCCGCGCCGGCCGCGGTACTCCGCCGGAAGGCCGAGTTCGTCCACCGCTCCGCCGCCACCACCGCCTTCGCCGACGATGCCATCCACAAGCACGATCACGTCGAACTTCTCGCGCAGCCCGCCGCGGTCCAACTCCGGCGGGTACACCACCGTGAACGGGAACTCGAACTGCTCGAACAGCCACCGCGTCCAGCCCGACGGCATCGACCCGCCGTAGCGGTCCACTAACGCGACGCGCACCGGCTTCAGCGTGACAGCTTCTTTGTCGGGCGCTTCCATGCCGCCAACGAACCGCGTGCCGAGTGCGCGGGCGATCTTGTCCAGGCGCGCCGCCGTGTCCTTCCCGTTGGTCACGAAGAACGTGCCGGGCGGGTGCGCGCCGAACGGCTCCTTCAGGCGCCGCACCTCTTCGCCGGCCGCGAGCAGTTGGTTCACGGCACGGAACGAGTCGTTCGTGCGCCCGTCGAGGAAGAAGCCGACCGCGTCGGCGGCGTCCGGGCCTCTCGCGGGCGGCGGAAGGCTCTCGCCCTTCAACCCCTGGAACGGCCCGTCGAAGGCGGTCAGCACGCGGTCGAACTTCACGCCCATCTGGAACGCGAGCGTGTAGCCCGCGGCATCGTAGGGCGGGGTCGGCGGCGCGCCGGGGTACGCGAAGTCGTCCGGGTGGTCCTGCGGTTCAAACATGTCCAGCACGTGCGCGCGGAACGCCTGCGCGCCTTTCACGACATACGACCCGGCCGGGTACTTCTTCCCGCCGATCTCGAACGCTTCCGTCGCGCGGTGAACCTTCGCGCCGGTTGCAATCAGCGTGTTGACGAACTTCGTCGCGGTAAGGAAGTCGGGCTGGTCGGCGGGAATGACGTAGCCGCGCGCGTCGCGCTTCGCGGGGTCGCGGAAGAACTTCTCGAACGCACCCGCACCGCTCGCGCCCTTTGCGGCCTGCACCATTCGCGGCGTCACGGTCCAACTGTCCTTCTTGCCGCGATCAATCGCGTTCTTGCCCATCAGCCAGACGTTGCGCAGCAGATGCTCGCGGTTGCGGGACGCGTAGTCGAGTACGGCGCGATTTGCAGTAACCGAGTAATCGACGGACCGGCGGAAGTGCCACTCTTGCGGCGCGACCGGCGCGAGGTAGTCGGCCTTCGGAAGTTGCATCGCGGGGTTGAACGGGATGCGCGTCGGCGTCGGGCTGCCGATGGTTTCGGTGAGCAGCCCGATCATGTTGTGAAAGTACGCGGTGGTGCGCAACCCGCCGTTGAACCACGTCGAGTAGCGGGCGCCGGAGCGCGTCGTCGCGCCGGGCTTGTCTTCCACCAGGAACCGCTGCATCATCGCGGCGCCGAGTGCATCCACTCCGCTGATGACGAGCGGATCGATGTTGTAGTTGAAC
>CANLGS010000170.1 GCA_947490035.1 Gemmataceae bacterium | reverse complement strand
GGAAATTTTCGCTGGAAAAGCAGCGGAATTCACGAGCCGTGTGAACCAAAAACGGGATCGAACTCGAACCAATAATTCCATCGAAAGCCCAACTTCCGATCAGCCTAGACGCGGCCCCCGATTGCGTGCGGCCCGCCGGCTGACCCCGGCGGGCCGCTTCTCCATCTCTCCTATCGGAGTCACGCCATGCCAAGCCGTCGCCAAGTACTGTCAGGGGCGGTCGCACTCGCCGCAACAGGAGCAACCATGACGCACGCCGACGAACCGAAAGCCAAGCCGAAGGGCAACGTGAAGCAGTCGGTGGCGTTCTGGTGTTTCAACGCGCGCGGCGAGAAGTGGAACGTCGAGAAGGTGTGTACGATCGCGAAAGACCTTCAGTGCAAGTCGGTGGAACTGATCGGCCCGGAAGACTGGCCGACGCTCAAGAAGCACGGCCTCGTGTGCGCGATCGCGCCCAACGGCATGCCCGGCGCGCCCTTCATGCGCGGCTTCAATAACCCGAAGTTCCACGACGAGATTATCGAGCGCACGGGCAAGACCATCGACGTGTGCGCCGACGCCAAGTACCCCAACGTGATCGCGTTCGTCGGCTACAAGTGGACCAACCCCGACGACCCCAAGTCCGCCGCGATCTCCACCGACGACGCCTTCGCGAACTGCGTCGCGGGGCTGAAGAAGCTCGCCCTTCACGCGGAGAAGAAGGGCATCACGGTGTGCCTCGAACACCTGAACACGCGCGACGACTCCGACCCCATGAAGGGCCATCCAGGTTACCAGGGCGACGACCTCGACTTCGTCGCCAACGTGTTGAAGAAGGTCGGCAGCCCGCGCGTGAAACTGCTGTTCGACATCTACCACGTTCAGGTGATGCACGGCGACCTGATCCGCCGCATCGAGCAGACGAAGGAGTTGATCGGCCACGTTCACACGGCCGGCGCGCCGGGCCGCGGCGAACTCGACGACAAGCAGGAGGTGAACTACCCCGCGGTCATCAAGAAGTTGGTAGACGTGGGCTACACCGGCTATGTGGGTCAGGAGTTCATCCCGACGCGCGACCCGCTGGCGGGCCTGAAGCAGGCTGTGGCCGCCTGCGACGTGTGAGCCGAAGAAGAACAAGAGCCGCAGACAACGCAGAGGACGCAGATCAAAACCCAAAGAGAAGTAGAAAACACTTCTTCCAAATCACTCTTGGTCTTTTGTCTTGATCTGCGTCCTCTGCGTTATCTGCGGCTCTTGTTCCTTGCTGTTCGATGTGGTCGTGGGAATAATTCCCCTCTTCCCGCGTCGGTGTGGGTAACTCCGGGTGGGCGCCCACATGGAAAACCTCTGCGGGTTCTTGATCGGATTCGTCCTCGTCGTCGTGGTCGGCCACTTCATCTGGGTCGCCATTGCCGCGATGCTCGGCGCCGTCGTCGGCTCCACCGAGAGCGCCCGGTCGCCGCGCCCGTACCGCTACTGCCCGGCGTGCGGCGCCGAACCCGAACCCCGCGACCGCGACTGCCCGCGCTGCGACCTCGAACTCGACGGCCGGCTCGCCCACGAACTGCACCGCGTCCACGTCGCCGAGCGCGAAGTCAAGGCACTCCTCACCCACGCCCAGATCGACCGCGAAACCGCCGATACGATCCTCCAACAGCTCCACGTCCGCGGGCGAAGCCTCCAGGGGCTTCCCACCGAGAGGCCGCGCGCACGGCCGGTTGCGCGCCCGGTCGCGGAGACGGTCGCGCCCGCCGACGCGGTCGAAGTCGTCGCCACGCCGGAAGCCGAAGCCGCGGCGCCCACGACCGAACCCGATGCCGAAGTCTCGGAACCGCTGCCGCCGGTGCTCGCCGCGCTCGAAGCGGACGAACCCGCGCCGCTCGAACCGGAGCCGCCCGAACAACTGCCACCGCGCCGGCGCGGCAACTTCCTCGAAGAGCACAACATCCTCTGGGGCGAACTCGTCGGCGGGCTGCTCATCGTCGGCTGTTCCATCGCGCTCGTCGTCACGCTGCGGCAAACGCTCGAAGCGATCCCGTACTTCCGGTTCCTGCTCTCGGCGGCGGTCACGCTCGCGCTGTTCGGCGCGGGGCAGTACACGCTGCACCGCTGGAAGCTGACCGGCACCAGCCGCGGAATGCTCGTCATCTCGATGCTGCTGACGCCGCTCACGCTGCTGCTCCTCGCGGCGCCGTTTAGTGAAGGCACGCAGGGCGTCACCGACATCGCCGTGAAGATCGCAGCGTTAGCCGCATTCGTGGGCGTGGTGCGCACCAGCGGGCGCGACCTGATCGGCACCGAACATTTGCCCGGCCCCATCGACCGGCGCTGGCTGCTCGCGCTCGCGGTCGTCGGCGCGGCCGGCACGCAACTCCTCCCCGCAAACCTCGCGAGCGCGTGGCTCTCACTGGCGTGCTTCGTGGTCGCGTGCGGCGCGACGCTCGGCGGGTTGTCGTGGTATCACCCGAGCCGGCGCGAAGATCCGATTACCGACAAGAGCGGGACCGCGCTACTGATGTTCTTGGGAATGGCCGCGTTCGCGCTCGTCACCGCGTGGGGGCTGTACGTCGTCCGCGACCCGGCGAGCATGGCGACACGGCTCGCCGCGCTCGCGGTGCCGCTGGCGCTCGCCGGCGTGCCGGTCGTCGAAGCCGGCGTGCTGGTGCTGCGGCGCGTGACATCCGCGGGCTTGCGCACGATGGGCACCGCGGTCGCGCTGACCGGCTTCGCGACCGTCACGACCGGACTCGCGCTCGCGTGGCCTGACCCGCTCGCGCTGCTGCTCGTCTCCGCCGTCACCGGCGCGTACCTGACGCGCGTCGCGTTCCGCGAGAAGCTACCCTGGGTCCAGGTCGGCGCGATCGCGCTCCTCGCGTTCGCGGCGGTCCTCGGCTTCCACGGCGTCGCGGGGAGCTGGGGCGCAGTCGAGCTGCACGAAACGCTCGGCGCCTCATCGAGCGGCGCCGTGCTGGTCGGCTTCGCGCTCGTCCTCGCGCTGCTGGCCGAACTGCTCGCGCGGCGCGAATCGCGTCAAACCGCAAGCTACGCGATCGGCGCCCTCGGTGTCGGCACGCTCGGCCTGCTCCTCGTCAGTTGGCACGGCACCGAGCAACCCGCGACCGCGGCGTTCGCGCACTTCGCCGGTGCGCTCGGGTTGCTCGCGTCCAACTACAGATGGAAGCGCCGCGCGCTCGCGCACGGCGGGTTGTGGCTCGTCCTCGTGGGAACGCTGTGGGCGCTGTGGTGGCAGGCGCCGAACCGCCTGGCACTGTGGGGCTTCGTCCTCGGGGTCGAATCGCTCGCGCTCGCGGTGAGCGCCGTCGCACTGCGCGGAACGCACGGTGGCGCGACCGCCCTGCTCCGCCGCGCCGGGCGCGACGTGTCGTTCGCCGCGTGCGCGATCGCGGCCGTCCTCGCGATCTATTCGTTCACGCTCGAAAGCGCGTGGCACACCGGCACGCTGTTCGCGCTGGCGCTCACGTTCGTCGCGCTCGCGCGGCTCACCGGCAGCGCGGTGTTCACGTGGACCGCGTCGGTCGCGTCGCTGCTCGGCGCGATCCATCTCGGCGTGTTCACGTGGGACGCGAAGCCGGAAACGCTCGCCATCGAAGTCGCGATCCTGACGCACGCGACGCTCGCCACGCTCTTCGCGGTCCTGTGCCGAAGGCAGGCGCGCGTCTTCGGCGAACCGCTGCGCTGGGCCGCGCGGCTGTCATCAGGGTTGGCGGTGCCCTTGCTCTTCTTCCCCGCGTTCGGGTTCGCGTTCCCGAACGCCGGCCTCGCGGTGTGGCTTGGCGTGTTGTGGCTCGCGTTCGCGTTGCTGTGGCGCGAACGCGGAGCGTTCAGCGCGTTTCAAAGTGCGATCACGCTCGCGGCGCTTCTCGTCGCGTTCGGGTGGTCTGCGCAACAGGATTGGTGGCGAACGACCCCGCTCGCGCACGGCGACCCGCGCGCGATGCACGCATTCGGCCTCGCGCTCGGCTCGCTCGGGCTGGTGTGGGTCGTCGCACGGCGCGCGCTCGGCGCGAACGCCCGCGCCCGCGAGCTGTGGTGTGACAACCCGTTGTCACTCGACCGGTTCGCGCTCGGTACGGCCGTCATCGGCTTCCTCGTACTCGCCGCGTTCGCGGTACTGCCCGGCGTCAGTTCCGAACTCACGCCCGTCGGGACGGCGCGGTTCTCCGTTCCGCCCGCGGAGTTGGCGCACGCCTTCGACCCACGCGCGTGGTTCCTCCTCGCGCTGCTCGCGGGCGGCGTTCTGCTGTCGTGGCGGCTGTCGAAGCTCGAATACGACACCGACGTTCACGCCATCGGCCTTGCCCTGTTTCTGCTGGCCGCGCCGGCGCTCTGGGCCGGGACGCACGCGGTCGATGTCGCGGCGGCGTCCGCACTGCGGTGGGGACTGGCGGTCGCGTTCGTCGCGGGTTCCGCGCTGGTCGCGCTGCGCGTGCCCGTGCGGCGCGGCGCCGACGCGCTCGGCTTCGCGGTGCGTCCGTCGCCGGTCCTGCGCGCGTCGTTGCTCGCGCTGTTCGCGGTCGCCGCGGGCGTGGTCGTCGTGCTGTCGGGGCAAGTCGCGGAGATCGGCCTGAGCCGGTTGAAGCCGGGCGGCCCGCTCGCGGCCTCCGTCTTCGCGCAGATGGGCGCGATGCTCTCCAACCTTGTGCCGCTCGCGCTAGTCGTCTCTGGCCTCGCGCTGACCGCGGCGCGCGAGCGGTCGTCCGGGTACGCGTTGTCCGGCGGGTTGGTGTTCATCGGCACGCTCACCGCCGGCTACGCGTTGTCGGTCGTCACGGCCGGAAAGCCGCTCGACGGCACCGAACAAACGCGGCTCATGCTCGTACTCGCGGGCTGTGCGGCGGTGTGGGCGCTGGCGTGGCTGGCGTGCGAGTGGCGCGTGCCCGGCGGCGTCCCGCTCACGGTGCAAGTGCTGATCGGCTTCGGCGCGCTCGCGCTCGTGTGTCTCGTCCCGGCGATGCGGCTCCTCGCGACGCCGTTCGACCCGCTCCCGGTCGCGTTCGCTCCGCTCGGCACGTTCGGCTGGTTCACGCTGACGCTCGTCGCGGGCGCGGGCTTCTGGCACGCGCGCCGCGCACAGCCGGATGTGCAATCTCTGGTGTTCGCGTTCGCGGGATTGATTGCCGGCGTGCTGGTCGCGGCCGGCGTGCTGGGATGGGACGAACGCGACCGGTGGCTCTCATTCCACGCGCTCGCGCTGACATGGACCGCCGTGAGCTTCGTGTTCCTCGCCACGCTGAACCGCGTCCGGCTGAGCGCGTGGTGGCTGACGTGCTTCGCCGCGCTGCTCGTCGTTTGCGCGCTGCGCGGCGGCTGGTTCGACCCGTGGAAGCCGTACCTCCCGGCCGGGTTGTCGCTCGCGTCGGCGCTGTTCCTCGGCGCGCTCGCGCTGAAGACGCGCGCGGCCGCGCTCGTGTGTCTGTCCGGGTTGGCGGTGAACCTCGCCGCGATCTTCGTGTGGATCGCGTGGGGGCCGGACACGCTCTCCGGGTTCGTCCTCGCGAACGCGGCGGGCCTCGCGGTCGCGTCGATCTGCTGGACTCTCCTCCGCATCCGCGAACAATCGAAGCCCGACGGCGATCAGTGGCTCGCGGGACTCGACATCGCCATTGTGCCGATACTCATGTTGCTCGTCCTCGGTCTCGCGCCCACGCTCGCGGAAGCGCGCCCCGACCCACGATTGCTCACCTGGGGCGCATTGGTGTGCGCTGCGCTCGCGTGTGCGGTCGGGCTGTGGGACCGCGTCGCGGCGTTCGCGCGGCCGGGGTTGTTCATCGTCGGCGTGCTAACGGCCCTACTCATCGTGGCGGAAGCCGATCCGCGACCGGTGTGGAACGTGCCCGCGACCTCACTCGCGCTCGCGGCCTACGCGCTCGGCGTCGCGTGCCTCGCGTTCGGGCTGTCGCGCCGCACGACGCCGCTTTTGGGAATGCACGAACGCGGCGATTCGCGGCCGTGGCTGCTCGCCGTGTTGCCAATTCTCGCGGTCCTCGCGGGCGCACTCGGGCTGCGTATCGGGTTGACCGCGGCCGAACTCACGGACCGGCTCGCGAACCCGGCCGGCGTCGCGCTCTTCGCGCTTTGCTTCGGCGTGCTGGCCCGCGTTTACTCAGATTCAACTCGCGACACCTTGCGAACGCTCGGCGTTTCGCTCGGCGTGGTCGCGCTCGCGGCGCTCGCGTGGGCGGTGCCCGACCCGGCCGACCGCTTCGTGTGGCTGCACCGCAACGCGTGGCTGTTCGTCGCGCTCGCGTTCGCGGCCGTCGGCGGGAGCGAACTCGCGGTCCGACTCGGCGAGAACTGGCGGCAGGTCGTGCGCACCGTCGCGGGCGGAACCGCGGTCGTGGCGCTCACAGTGCTGTGCATTCATCTGCTCCAGCAGGTGCCGGTGTTCAACCCCGAAACGCGGCGCACGCCGCTGTCGCGTGAATCCTCGCTGACGATGGTCATCGGAATCGCCGCGCTCGGCGTGCTCGCGCTGCGCTTCGCGCTCCAGCCGGTGCGCGACCCGCTCGCGCTTCCGCCGGCGCGCCGCACCGCTTACGTGTACCTCACCGAAGTGCTGATCGTGCTGTTCTTCGTGCATCTCAAGCTCAACGTGCCGGAACTGTTCCGCGTGCCGCTCGCAAAGGTGTGGACGTTCGCGGTGATGGCGCTGGCGTACATCGGCATCGGCCTCGCGGAGTTGTTCGAGCGGAAGAAGATCGCCGTTCTCGCGCTGCCGCTGAGGCGCACCGGCGTGCTGCTGCCGCTGATCCCGCTGCTCGCGTTCTGGGCGAAGCCGCCGGGGTTCGTGAACGAGTTCGCACGCGACGCCGCGCCTGGGCTTAGCCCGTTCCTCGACTACCTCCGGAACCTGCCGCAGCACTTCGACATGTACGCGTGGCTGTGGTTCCTCGCGGGCGGCGTGTACGGCCTGATCGCGCTGTCGAAGAAGTCGTTCGGCTGGGCGCTGCTCGCGGCGCTCGCGACGAACGCGGCGCTATGGGCGATGCTGGCGCACAACGGCGTGCCGTTCTTCATCCACCCGCAGGCATGGGTGATCCCGCTCGCGCTCATCGTGTTGATATCGGAACACATCAACCGCGCGCGACTGTCGGCGGAGGTGTCGAACGCGATGCGCTACGCCGGCGTCGCGATGATCTACGTCGCGTCGGCCGCGGACATGTTCATCGCGGGCGTGGGCAACTCGATGTGGCTGCCGGTGGTGCTGGCGGTGTTCTGCGTGCTGGGCGTGCTGGCCGGCATGTTGCTCCGCGTGCGTGCGTTCATCTACCTCGGCGTCGGCTTCTTGCTGCTGGACATCTTCTCGATGATCTGGCACGCGGCGGTGAACCTGCAACAGACGTGGGTGTGGTACGTGTCGGGCATCGTGCTGGGCGTGGTGGTGCTGGCGCTGTTCGCGTACCTGGAGAAGCGCCGCGGCCAAACTGGAAAGGAACCGACGGAGGGTGAGTAAGCTGCGTGCCGGTGAAACGCGAGGTTAACGAAGCGCTTGACAACTTCTGAACTTCATCAGAAAATGTCCTCCGCAAGTTCGCTGTTACCGTGGTGGACCGCTTGCCGCGCGGTGAGCAGGTGGACGACTCACGCGGTCTACTTCCGAGTTCGGCGGTGGAAGTTGATCATGC
>CANLGS010000169.1 GCA_947490035.1 Gemmataceae bacterium | reverse complement strand
GTGCCCCAATCCCAGCAAGAGGCAATGAAACGACGCAAGATCATGAGGAAGGCACGATCCAAGAAGCAACGGCCAATACTCATGGCCGACTTGGAGCGCAGGTATCGCGAATCGCCTGGATTCTAGCCCTCTCGCGGATCGTTGTTTATAAGAGGGCTGACCGTGAGCTTCACCCTTCAAGACGAAGCGGACAATAGCACGTCGGACCCGATTCCTGCGAGCTACGACGAGACTGCCGGTTACTGGGTCGCGGACATTACCGATTACGTGACCTCCAAGCACGTTTACACCGTCGTGGCGTTCGCTCTTCTTATCAGCGCGGGGGGCGTTGAGTTCGGAGTGGGTGCCCGGACGGGTTGCAAGTACCCGTAAACGATTGGTTGTCCCGGTCCGCCGAGTTTGGCCGCGAGACCGGGCCGCCCCGCATTGTCGGGGCAGTGATTCGTCGCCACTCTTCTTGGAGTTCCACATGCCTCTGGCCGTGACAATTACCACTCCTGCCGACAACGGCGATCCTTTGCCCGCCCTGCTCCAAGCGACGGTCGTCTCCGGCTATAGAGGGGCGTTAAACGTCTGGTACGTCCTCGTTGATGAGGCTGATGGTAGCAAGTCTCCGCCCCAGCCCGCCACGTTCAGCGGCGGGTATTGGCAGCTCGCGGTCGCTGTGCTCCCCAAACATTTCTTCACCGTTGTGGCGGTCGCGGTGGCGATCGACCCATCCGGCGCCGTCACCGACACTGGTTCAGACGCGCGGATCAAGTGCAAGGCTCCGTGACCCTGCTCGTCTTCCGCCGCGACCACTGATCACCTTTCGGTCGCGGCGCTGTCCCTATCTATAATCGTGGCTACCGAGGCGAGCGGGGGGCGTCAGCCCCCTGTTTCTTGCCATTCGCTTCCATTTGCAAGGAACACGCTCAATGGCCGACGCGATCACGACCCGCGCGAAGAACTACTCCGAGTGGTACCTGGACATCGTCAAAGCGGCCGGACTTGCCCAGAACGCCGCCGGCGTCAAGGGGTGCATGGTCATCAAGCCGACCGGGTACGCGCTGTGGGAGAAGATGCAACGCGCCCTCGACAAACTCTTCAAAGATACCGGCCACGTCAACGCGTACTTCCCTCTCTTCATCCCCATGAGCTTCCTCGCGAAGGAAGAGGAGATGGCCGAAGGGTTCGCGAAGGAATGTGCCGTCGTCACCCACTACCGGCTGAAGGCCGAACCGGGCAAGCCGCTGCGCGTCGATCCCACGGCCGAACTCGAAGAGCCGCTCATCGTCCGGCCCACCTCCGAGACGATCATCTGGCGCACCTACAAGGACTGGATTCAGAGCTACCGCGACCTGCCGTTGCTGATTAATCAGTGGTGCAACGTGGTGCGGTGGGAGATGCGCACGCGATTGTTCCTGCGCACCGCGGAGTTCCTGTGGCAGGAGGGCCACACGGCGCACGCGACCGCACAGGAAGCCGAAGCGGAAACGCTTCAGATGGTTCGCGTGTACCAGAAGTTCGCCGAGGAGTGGATGGCGATGCCCGTGCTGGTCGGGCCGAAGACCGACGGCCAGAAGTTCCCCGGTGCAATCTACACCCTGTGCATCGAAGCCATGATGCAGGACGGCAAGGCGCTTCAAGCCGGCACGTCGCACTTCCTGGGGCAGAACTTCGCGAAGGCGTTCGATGTCAAATTCAAGGACAAGGAGAACAAGGAAGAGTTCGCGTGGGCGACGAGCTGGGGCGTGAGTACGCGGTTGATCGGCGGCCTCATCATGACGCACTCCGACGACAACGGGCTGGTCGTTCCGCCGCGGCTCGCGCCCTTGCACGTCGTGATCGTGCCGCTGGGGAAGACCGAAGCGGAGCGCGCGCCGTCCATCGCGGCGGCGGAGAAACTCGCGGCCGAACTGCGCGCGCTACCCCGCGACGACTTCTTCGGGTACGAGCCGATCAGCGCGAAGGTGGACGCGACCGACAAGTCGCCCGGATCGAAGTTCACCGAGTACGAAGTGCGCGGCGTGCCGGTTCGCGTCGAGATCGGGCCGAAGGACATCGAGAAGTCGGCGTGCGTGGTCGCGCGTCGTGACGTGCCGGGCAAGGACGGGAAGCAGTTCGGCGTGCCGCTCGCCGGCGCCGCGGATCACGTCGCGAAGTTGCTCCGCGACATCCAACAGGCGCTCTTCGACCGCGCGAAGGCGTTCCGCGACGCGCGCATCGTGACCGCGAACACGCTCGACGAGTTCAAGGTGCTGTTCCCCGAGCGCGAGGAAGCGAAGGAAGCGGGCGCGGAGCCGCTGAAGTTCGTCTTCGCGCACTGGGACGGCACGAAGGAAACCGAGGACCGCGTGCAGAAGGAGTACGCGGCGACGATCCGGTGCTTGCCGTTCGACGGCCCGCAGGAGGCCGGGACGTGCATCTTCACCGGCAAGGAGTCGAAGCGCCGCGTGATCTTCGCGCGGGCGTACTGAACGCGGAGGTTCGCGAATGGCGGGGGCGTTCGACACGACCATGAAACAACTGCTCGACGCCTGCGCGCCCGACTGGGTGACGTGGCTCGCGCCGCTCGTCGGGCTGCCGGCCACGGTGCGGCCGGTCGCGGACAAGGCGTTCCGCCTGCTGTTTTCTCTCCGGTCTCCGCGGTCTCCGCGGTGAACCACTCTCCTGCTTCAATACTGGAAACACCATGTCCCGCTTTCTCCTCGGCCTTTCGCTCACACTCGCACCCACACTCGCGCTGCTCCACGCGGCCGACGAGCCGGACCGCGCGGCGATTCGCAAGAAGATGGAAAAGGCGATGGGGCCGCTGCCGGGTGCGGACCGCAAGGTGCCGCTCGACGCGATGGTCGGCGAGGAGGTGAGGCTCGACGGCTACTCGCGGTTCAAGGTCACGTTCGCGGTGGAGAAGGGCGACCGCGTACCGGCGTGGCTGCTCGTCCCGAACACCGCCACGCGCGACAAGAAAGCCCCCGCGATGCTCTGCCTGCACCAGACGATCACCATCGGCAAGGACGAACCGGTCGGCCTCGGCAAGCAGGACAGCAAGGCGCAGGCGCTTCACTTGGTAAAACGCGGCTACGTATGCCTCGTTCCGGATTACCCGAGTTTCGGCGAGTACAAGTACGACTTCGCGGAAGCGTTCAAGCGCGGCGATTACCAGTCCGGCACGATGAAAGCCATCTGGAACAACATGCGCGCGGTGGACTACCTGCAATCGCTGCCCGAGGTGGATGGTGAGCGCATCGGCGTGATCGGGCACTCGCTCGGCGGGCACAACTCGATGTTCACCGCGGCGTTCGACGAGCGCCTGAAGGTGATCGTTTCGAGCTGCGGCTTCTGTTCGTTCGAGAAGTACATGAAGGGCAATTTGAAGGGGTGGACGAGCGACCGGTACATGCCGCGGATCGCGTCGGAGTTCAACAACGACCCGAAGAAGATGCCGTTCGACTTCGCGGACGTGGTGCGGAGCTTCGCCCCGCGTGCGTTCCTCGCGGTCGCGCCGGACAAGGACAACAACTTCGAGGTGAGCGGCGTGAAAGACGTGATCGCGGCCGCGGAGCCGGCGTACAAGGCGCTGAAGGCGCAGGACAAGTTGAAGGCGATCTACCCGGACTCAGGCCACGACTTCCCCGCAGACGCGCGGAAGACCGCGTATGAGTTCATTGACGCTCAACTCAAGAAGTAGTCACAGGTCGGAAGACGAAGAGCCGCAGATGACGCAGACGGACGCAGATTAAAGCCAAGAGGAAGACCTCTTCAAGACACTGTTTCTCTGCGGTCTTGATCTGCGTCCGTCTGCGGCTCTTCGTCTTCCGACCTGTCACTTTCCCGCTTACGGCAGCGGAACGGTCTTCAGGTCGCCGTTCTTGAACAGCAGGATCGCGTGGGTGTCGTCGAGCTTGTCGAGTTGCACCACATCGACCAGTTCCTTGACCGTCTCGGCCTTGACGCCGGCGACGCCGGTCTTGGCAGTGATCGGGGTCGCGGTCGCGAACTCGGCGGTCGGGATCTTCAGCACGCCGTGCTTGCTGTTGGCCATCAGCAGGTAGTCCTTCTTGTCCTTCGTGTAGACGATCATGTCCAGCGGCTTGTTGCCGTTGCCCAGCTCGGCGATGGTCGTGCCCTTCACCTTCGCGCCGGCCTTCAGGTCGGCCACCGGGATCTTTACCAGCGGGGTGCAGGTGTACGCGGCCATGATGTTGTCTTCCGTGCCGACCTTGTACGCGACGAACGTGCGGATCGGGGACGCGGTTTCGAGCTTGCCGTGCGCGCCGTGGTAGATCTCGATGCCGGAGCCCTTGTCGGCCTCCTTGAACGGGAACGGGATTACCCGCAGGGTGCTGGCGAACGCTTCGCTCGACAGCCCGGCCACGATCACCTTGCCGTCCACGAACCCCAACTGGGTGATGACCTCGGCCCCGCCCTTCGGGTTGGGGATCGCCACCTTCGAGAAGGCCACGTCCTTGAGCGCGACGGCGGTCACGGTGCCGTCGCGGGCCACCTTGACGATGGCCGGGGTGCCGGCGCCGGTGCCGCGGGAGACGCTCACGTACACGTTGCCCGATGCCGGGTTCACCCGGATGTCGTTAATCTTCACGTCCTTATCGGTCACGCCCAGCGCGGCCGCGATCTTGGAGTCGAGCTTCTCGACGTTCAACGGCTTGTCGCCGGCCGACTTGGTGTCGCCGGTGTCGATGGCGAAGATGGCGGCGCCGGCCGAGTCGCCGACGAACAGCAGCCCCTTCGGGCCGAACGCCAGCGCGGTGGCGGACTTCATCTCCGGGGTGCCTTTGGTCAGGCCGTCGTCGGCCCGACCGGTGGCGGCCGACGCCAGTACCAGCGCGGCCACGAGCAACTTGGTGCGCATGACAGTCCTCAGTGGGAACCGCTCCGCCGGGTGGGTGTGGCGGAGCCAAAAATGGGGAGGCGAACCGGGGCGAGAGCCGACCCCGTGAGGGTGTATCTTCCGGCGCGGGGGGCAAGTTGCAAGGAGAAAGGCGTGAGAGTTTTCAGTGCCCAGTTTTCAGTGTTCAGGAACAAGGGTCGGCTGGTCGAGTCGTCCGTTCGCGCGACGCGGTTTTTTACTGAACACTGAAAACTGAGCACTGGAAACTCTAAGTTGCAAAGGCCGGTCCGCCCGCGCGCGAACCTGGCGCTACCCACACGAGGAGGAACTTCGATGCGTCTGATGACGATCTGTACGCTGGCCGCCGCGCTCGCGGTCGCCGCGTTCGCCACGGGCGAGGACAAGAAGCCGGAGCGCCCCAAGCTCGACGCGAAGGAGTGGAAGAAGACGAAGTCCGGGCTGGAAATCTGGGACGTGAAGGAGGGCAAGGGCGAGGCGGCGAAGGAAGGCGCGACCGTGACCATCCACTACACCGGCTGGCTAACCGACGAGAAGGCGACGATGTTCGACAGCAGCGTGACCCGCGGCAAGAAGGCCGAGTTCCCGCTCGACATGCTCATCAAGGGTTGGCAGGAGGGTATTCCGGGGATGAAGCCGGGCGGCGTGCGCCGGCTCAAGATCCCGTCGGACCTGGCCTACGGCAACAAGGGTCGCCCCGGCATCCCTGGCGGTTCCACGCTGGTGTTCGAGATCGAGCTGTTCGAGGCAAAGTGAGTGCGCCGCGGGTCGAAGACCGGGCTATCGCGTCCAGTCTTCGACCCGCAGGTTGGGCACCTGCCCGAAGTCGCGGACGTTCCGCGTGACCACGACGAGGTTCCGAGACAGCGCGATCGCGGCGATGCGCAGGTCCATCGTGCCGATTCGGATAGTACCCGGTAATCCGGCCAAAATTGTCGCAGCGGCATCGTCGAACGGAACGAGTGGCAATGCGGCTTACATCTCCAACAACTCGGCCATCAGCCGATACCAGCGAACTAACTGCGCCGGCTTGCGTGCTTGGTTCAGTTGGTTGTGACAGCCGAGTACCTGTTCGTGAAAACTCACGACCGACGCGGCGACGTTTTCTTGGCCGCAAGTGTTGATGTGCGCCACAATGGACGCCCATTCTTGGCCGTCTTGCTGTGCCAAGAGTGTCAGGTGATCCGTGTCGAGCAGGTGGCTCACGACGCTTCCTCCAGCACCGGCGGATCATTGGGAAGCCGCCCAGTTGCACGCATTTGCTGTCCGACGCGGGCGACCTCTGCGAAGTCCGCGTTCCCTTTAAACTTGCCGAGGACGGCAGACAACCAATTCCGTTTCTTAGTGCCGTCATGGCTGTGTTTCAGCACAGCCATTTCCTGCTCCAGCACCGCGACGCGCTGTTCCAGTGTTAATTCGGCCATGTCATCACCTCTGGTGTGGTGTTCGCATTATACCCGCGCCAGTTCCTCGTCGATGAGTCGAATGAGCATGTCGTTCGGCACGTCCTTGTACGTCTTCCGCACGACGCCGATGAACTTCATCTTCGCGGCGTCTTTGCCCCCTTTGAAGTCGGCCACGGCCTTCGGGTCGGCCGCGAGCGCCGCGGCCACCGCCGCGCGGAGCGTCGCCTCGTCCACGTCCTTGATGCCGGCTTTTGCCTTCGCCACGTCGAGGTCCAGTCCTTCGTTCAGCATCAGCGCGAACACGTCGCGGCGGGCCTGCGAGTTGGTCGGGCCGGTGCGGATCAAGTCCGCGAACTTAGCCGCGTCGAACGGGAACGCCGTGATCTCCTCCTTGCGCTCCGCGAGCGCCGGGTAGATCAGGTCGCTCATGCGGTTCGATGCGGCCTTGCCATCTCCAAGCGCCTTCGCCACCGCCTCGAAGTACGCGACTGTCGCGCGGCCTTTTGCGGTCAGCACCTGCGAGTCGTAAGCGGTCAGTCCGTACTGATCGACCAGTCGCTTGCGCTGCGCCTGCGGGAGTTCGCCCGTCGCGGTGCGCGCCGCCGCGATCTCCGCTTCGCTCACGACAACGGGCACGAGGTCCGGCTCCGGGAAGTACCGGTAGTCGGCGGCGTCTTCCTTGTGGCGCTGCACGACGGTCACGCCCTTCGCGTCGTCCCAACCGGCCGTCGTCTTCAGCATCCGCCCGAAGCGGAATAGACCCTGCGTGTCCTTCTGGTACTCCGCGTAGTGCCGCTTCGCCTCGTACTCGATGGCCTTACCGACGGCGCGGAAGCTGTTCAGGTTCTTGATCTCCACCAGCGGCGTCGCGTGGTACACCGGTTCATCGGGGGACTCACGTCCCCCGCTCACCAGGCGCACCGAGCCGATCACGGGGACGTGGATGTTCACGTTCGCGTCGCACCGCAGCGAGCCTTCTTGCATCTCGCAGTCGGAAACGCCGATCTCGCGGAGCATCAGCCGGATTTCTTCGAGGTACGCGATTGCTTCCGCGGGCGAAGTCATGTCGGGGTGCGACACGATTTCGAGTAGCGGCGTGCCGGTGCGGTTGAGGTCCACGCGAGTGTCGCCGCCCTTGCCGCTCTCGTCGTGCAGGTTCTTCCCCGCGTCCTCTTCGAGGTGCGCCCGGATGATCCTGACCTTCTTGGTCGCGCCACCCCCGGCCTTACTGCCGGGGTTCGCCGCGCCGATGTTGATTTCGAGCCAACCGTCGTGACTGAACGGCAGGTCGTACTGCGATATCTGGTAGTTCTTCGGCAAGTCCGGGTAGTAGTACTGCTTGCGGTCCCACTTGGTGAAGCCGGCGATCTGGCAGTTGAGCGCGAGG
>CANLGS010000168.1 GCA_947490035.1 Gemmataceae bacterium | reverse complement strand
TTTTCGACGTATCCGGGGCTGAAAAACGTTCGGAGTGGTGGTTGGGGGAACCGTTCGACCGTGGTCAAGACCTCATCCGGGTGCGAAAATCGTTGCAGACCACCCGTCACGGGGGTAATCTGTGAACGCACAGCCGATTCGTGTTCCCAGAGGCGTTCATCTGGGAAAGATCGGTTTATCTGCGGCTCTTCTGCTTTGTATGCTTTTGTCTGCTCAATCTTCTTACCGCTTCGCCACGTCCACGAGAGCGCGCAGCGACGGCGGGCGGAACCGCTGCTTGTGCCACACGGCGCACAGCGTGCGCGTCGGGGCCGGCTTGCCCAGCGGCCGGTACACGCACTGCTTGCCCGTGTCCGCGGTCGCGGCCATCTCCGGCACGATCGAAACACCCTGGTTCGCCGCGACCATTGCCAGCAGCGTTACGATCTGCTCCCCGCGACACACCACGCGCGGTTCCACGCCGCCGCGGTGGCAGAAGCTCAACACCTGATCGCCGAAGCAGTGCATGTCGTCGAGCAGGATGAACGGCTCTTCGAGCACGTCGGCCAGCTTCACCTCGGTCTTCGCCGCGAGCCGGTGCTTCAGCGGCAACGCCATCACGAGCGGTTCGGTGAACAGCTTCTCGACGTGCAACCGCTCGTCGCGGATCGGCATTGCCATCAGCGCGACATCGAGTTCCCCCGCGAGCAGGTCCGCGAGCAACCGCTCGGTGAGGTCTTCCTTGAGTTGCAGTTGCACGTTCGGGTGGTCCTTGCGGAACCGCGTCACCGTGCCCGGAAGGAGGAACGGCGCGACGGTGGGTATCGCGCCGACGCGGAGCGTGCCGCCCTCGGCGGAGTCGCGGACGGCGCGCTCGGCGTTCTTCACCGCCGCGAGGATCGCCTGCGCGTGGCCGAGCAACTCCTGCCCCGCGTCGGTGAGCACGACCTTCCGCCCCAGCCGGTCGAACAGCCGGCGGTTCAGCCCGTGCGGCTTGCTCTCCAGCCGCATGATCTGCTCGCTGAGCGTGGGTTGCGTCACGCCCTCGCGCTCGGCGGCGCGCGTGAAGCTGCCCGTTTCGGCCACCGCGACGAAGTACCGGAGCTGGTGAAGTTCCATAGCCGTTCCCGATGGTTGACGGATTCGCAATCGCTACACTCGATTGTATGAACTGTCCGCGCCCGGATACAATCGGCCATCATGAGTAACCCGTTCCGCGACCTGCCGTCCGTCACGAAGGTACTCGCCGCGCCCGCCCTGACGGGCGCGCGCGAGCGGCATTCGCCCGACGCGATCACCGCCGCGGCGCGCGCCGCGATCGACGCGATCCGCACCCGGCTCGCGTCCGGCGAGGTGGTCGCGGTGGATGTCGATGCGCTCGCGGCGGAAGCGCTGGCGGCGCTCGACGCGCAGGCCGCGCCCGTGATGCGCCCGGTCATCAACGCGACCGGCGTCGTGCTGCACACCAACCTCGGCCGCTCCCCGCTTCACGAAGACGCCGCCCGCGCCGCGTATGAAGCCGCTCGCGGATACCTCAACCTCGAACTCGACCTCACGACCGGGAAGCGCGCGTCCCGACAAGAGAACGTGCGCGCCGGGCTGAAGGCGGTCACCGGCGGGGAGAGCGCGACCGCCGTGAACAACTGCGCCGCCGCGACCGTGATCGCGCTTCGGGCCGTCGCCGCGGGCAAGGAAGTCATCGTCTCGCGCGGGCAGTTGGTCGAGATCGGCGGCAGTTTCCGCATCCCAGATGTGATGGCCGTCAGCGGCGCGGCACTCCGCGAAGTCGGCACCACGAACATCACGCGACTCAGCGACTACGAGCGCGCCATCACGCCGAACACCGCGGCGCTGATGCGCGTGCATTGCAGCAACTACCGCGTTCGCGGGTACACGCGGGCCGTCGAACTTTCGGAGTTGGTCGAACTCGGGCGCAAGCACAACCTGCTCGTGATCGACGACGCCGGCAGCGGGCAACTGATCGATCTCACGCCCTTCGGCTTACCGGGCGAACCACTCATCTCCGCGAGCGTCGCGACCGGCGCGGACCTCGTCCTGTTCAGTGGCGACAAGCTCCTCGGCGGCCCGCAGTGCGGCATCATCGCGGGCCGCGCGGCGCTCATCGAACGGATCGAGCGCGATCCTCTGATGCGTGCGTTCAGGCTCGACAAGATGACGCTCGCCGCGCTCGAAGCGACGCTGTTGCTGTACCGCGACCCGGCGAAGGCGGTGCGCGAGATTCCCACGCTGCGGATGCTGACGACGACGCTCGCGGAGTTGAAGCGGCGGAGCGACGCGTTCGCGGCGTGGGTGCGGGCGATTCCGGGCGTAACGGCGGGCGTGTGGGAGGACGAGTCGTTCGTCGGCGGCGGCTCGCTTCCCGATGTGAGCGTGCCGACGATGGTGCTTGGCCTGAGCGCCGAAGGGTTGAGCGAAGCTGAGTTGGCGGCGCGCCTGCGAGTGGGCACGCCCGCAGTGGTCACACGCGTGCAGGACGGGCGCGTGCTGCTCGATTTGCGCTGCGTCTTTGAAAGACAAGAAGCAGAGCTTTTGGGCGCGATTACTCAGGCAGTCTTGTAGCCTTTCTGTTATGGCACAGACATTCCTGTCTGTGCGGTTACGAGGTGGGAAGCCGCACAGACAGGAATGTCTGTGCCACAACAGAAGGGCATGGTGGGACGGCGCAAAGCCTTGTCCCACCCTACAAGGCGCGGCGCCACTTCTCCCACGGCACGAACATCGCGTAGAACGCCAGCGAGTACAGCGCGAAGTGCCCCACTTCCAGCGTGACGAACGTCAGCACGTGGAACACGACGCCCAGCCACAGCGCGAACGCGCGCGTCCGGCGGAACGCGATCAGCAGCGGGAACGCAAGTTCCCACGCCACCGCGACCCACGAACTCAGTCGGTGGACGAACACCGGCAGGTACGGGCTGAGGTTCGGTGTGAGACACCATTCGAGGTCGTGGTTCACGAAGTACATCACGTAGCCGGTTTGCCAGCCGGGCGAGAGGAGCTTGTACACGCCGCTGAAGACGTACATGCAGACCAACTGCACCAGCATCACTTTCATCGGCCAGCCGGGGACGAACACCGGCTGACTATCACACTTCGCGCGTACCGATTCCACCCCCCACACCGCACCTGAGCGGCCGACCGCGACGCCCAGGAATGGCGCGTTGCGAATCTGATCGCCGCCGTTGCACAGCCCTGGGTTGATGTTCCAGAACGACACCGCGCACGCCCAACACACAAACCCGCTTGCGAGCGGGCGTAAGCCCACCAGCAGCGCGACAGCAGCGCACGTCCAGAGCGTCATGAGCGCGGCCGGTCCCCACGCGGCCGGGAGCATTCGCAACAGCGACCAGTAGTGATGCCCGGTGCGGAACCGCGACGGGTACGCGCCCGGCCCGCCCAGACCGCCCTCGGAGAAGTACGCCGCGAACTGAGGCAAGCACGCGATTCCGATGTCGAGCAGCGCGACGACCGCCGCGCTGATGCGCAGCGCGGCCATGCGCTCGGCCGGGATCGGCGCCAGAAACCAGTGCCACCGGTTCAGCGCGCCGGGCAGGCGCGGTTGGATGCCGACGAATTGTGGTTCGGTCGTCACGGCGGCGTCACCGCCTTCAGCGGAACGAACCGCCCCGCGACGGGGTCGTAGCCTTCCAGCGGCAGGTGTCCGGGGGCGCGCGGACCGTTGGGAAACCAGCGCGCGAACGGCCGCTCGAAGGTCGGCTTGCGTGGCGCGCCGCCTGGGTCGTTCGGCAACCGCGTCGGGATGTAGCGGAACACCATCACCACTTCCGTCGGCGCCGGCGTGTCGGGGTTCGCGGCGCGGTGCTGTCGCATCTTCCAGCCGAGCCAGTGCGTGACGAGTTCGTGGTTGTCGCGCACGCGGTCGGGGAGGCGTTGCCACACGTCCGGGCGCGCGGCCACGGTTTCCGTGTCCGCGTGCCAGCCCATCATGGTGATGTTGGCTTCGTAGTTGAACTCGCGGTCGTGGATCAGCGGCCAGCGGGCGCGCGGCTTGTCCGGGTCGGCGGGGCTGAACCGCGACGGCACGCGTGCGGTCGTTCCGTCGGCGAAGTGGAACTCCGCGACCGGCACCACCGTGTGCGGTGGGAAGTCCGGGGTGAACATGTTCCACCCCTGCTCCTGCCCGCTCACCTCGCCATAGAACGCGAACGCGTCGCCGGCGGTCTCACTCGCGCGCTGCACCGGTTCGATGTCCGTGAACCGGCCCCAGCGCTGTGTCGTGCTGAGTTCGGGGTAGTGGTCGGCCGGTGTGGGTCGTCGCGGGAGGAACTCGAAGAGGTTCGCGAGTACCGGGAACACGATCTGCCACAGCGCGAACAGCCCGACGAGCCACGGAATGATTCCCGGCTTCGCGGCGGGCGCGGGCGAACTGTCCGGCATCGGTCGGCCCTCGGCGAACCCAGAAACCCCAGGCGTTGCCTGGGGCTGAGGAGTCGCAGTCCTTCGGACTGCATGTCGCATTCACTCCTCTGCCATCATCTTGAATACCACGGCCTGGCCGTCTGAGAGCACCAAGGGGCGCATCACTCGCGTGGCGAAGAACTCATCGACGGCCCGGCGCGCGCCGGGGCACGTGGACCACGCGTAGTCGTCGAACACCATCACCCCGCCGACCGCGAGCCGCGGGTATACGAACGCACACGCGTCGCGGATGGACTGGTACACGTCGAGGTCGATGTGCGCGAACGCGAACCGCAAGTCTTCGCACCCCGCGAAGGTGTCGGGTATCAGCCCCGCGTGGAAGCGGACGAACTCCGCGCCCGCCAGCTTCGCGCGCACCGCGTCGAGCGACGTGTCCGCGAACTCGCCGCCCTTGTAGTAGGCGTCGTGTTCGTGCGTGGCCGGCATCCCGGCGAAGGTGTCGAACAGGTGCAGGTGCCGCGCGTGCGGCGAGTGTTCGCGGAGCAACTTCGCGAACAGCGCCGCGGTGCCGCCCTTCCACACGCCGGTTTCGATCAAGTCGCCCGGCAGTTGCAGCGACTGCCGCGCGAGCGTGAAGAGCGTGTAAAGGCGCTCCGGGCCGACGGCGGTGCCGGCTTCGAGCGCGGTCATGAGGTAGTCGTGAAACTCGCCGAAGCCGCGCAGCTCGTTGTGCGCCAGCCACGGCGAGAACAGCCAGTCGCCGTGTTCGCTGGGCCGGTAGAACGCGCGGTCCGGGATCGCGTCCTGGCCCGGATATCGCGGCGGGTACGGATGAGAGACCACTTCGGGCGAACGCGCGTCGCCCTTCAACCGCGACCACACCCGGCGGAGGATTTTGGGAACGCGCGCGTCCATGCGAAAGGCTCCTGAGAGTAGCCCGCCACTCCGTGGCGGTTCTTCTCTTCGTGGCACAGACATTCTTGTCTGTGTGCTTTGATAGGCATTGCCGCACAGACAGGAATGTCTGTGCCACAAGAATACAAGGCAAAAGAACCGCCACGGAGTGGCGGGCTACTCTCAAGAACCGCCACGGAGTGGCGGGCGACTCTCGGCCTCCGGCGTTTCCTGCTTCAGCAACCAGGCGATCGTTTCGCGCAGTCCCTCTTCCGCGCTAATCTGGGGGCGCCAGCCGAAGTGCTCGAACGCCTTATCCGCGCGGAACCGCGGCGGGCGGCCGATCACCGAGACGCCGTGCCGCGTCAGGTGCGGCGGGCGGCGCAACCGGATCGCGGCGCCGACCAACTCCGAGAACAGCCCGGCGGCGTAGGCGAACCGATACGGCACGCCGCGGCGCACCGGCGGCAGCCCGAGCGCGTCGGTCAGCACGTCGAACATCTGCTTCTGCGTGATTTCGCCGGCGCTGCACAGGTTGTACGCTTCGCCGCGCGCCCGCTCGGAATTCGCGGCGAGGATCGCGCCGCGCGCCACGTCGCCCGCGTGCAGCATGTTCAGAAGCTGTTGCCCGTTGCCGATCAGGAACACGCGACCGCGGGCGCGGAGCGCCTTCACGAGTCGCGGGATGGCCCGCTGGTCGCGCGGTCCGATCAGCCACGTCGGGCGGATGATGGTCGCGCCGGGGCCGAATGCCGCGACCAGTTTCTCGGCCTCGATCTTCGCCGCCGGGTAGTAGTCCCAGAACCGCAGGTGTTGGCCGAGCGGCGCGGTTTCGTCCAGTTGGCGGTCGCCGTGCGGGTGCCCGTACACGAGAACCGAACTGGCGTGAACCACGCGGCCCACGCCGGCACCGCGAGCGGCGTCGAGGACGTTGCGGGTCGCGTCGATGGTGTCGCGCCGGTGGTCGCGCCAGGCGCTCCAGTCGCTGACGCAGGCGGCGCAGTGGTAGACGCAAGCGGCCCCGTCGAACGCCTTCCGCATCGCGTCGGGGTCGTGCAACCCGACGGGCGCGAGTTCGGCGCCGAGCTTCGCGAGTTCGGCGGTGTTGCTGGCGGGCCGGGTGATCGCGCGGACGCGCTGACCCTGGGCGAGCAGTTGTTCGGCGATGTGCCCGCCGAGCAGCCCGGTCGCGCCCGTCACCACGTTCAGTTGACCCGACATGCGATTTCCGAGGGTGCGTAAGCCGCGAAACCCGGACCCTTCTGGGGCCGGGTTTCGTGTGGGTTATCTTACGCCGCGCGCCGGCTTGTGCAATGGTGCCGCAGGTGCGCCGCTGCGTTACGCCGTTGACTGCGCGAAGCATAGTTTTCAGCCTTCGGAGAGGGCTGAAAACACCAAGTGCGCAACACCCAGTGCGCCTTCGGGCATTCCACCCCCGGTGCCAGGATAGAGGGGTGGCTCCGTTGGCGGACTTGGGCTCTGTCTCCACGAAACGCTGGTATTTACAGGATTTGGTCCAAGACCGCCACATGGCGGTCTTGGGCGGTCTTGGGCGCCCTTGGACAAATTGTGCGATCTTCCGGCGCCCTTCAGTTTGCCCACTGCTCCACGTGGAACGGTGTGCACTACTTGAACAGGTCGGCCGGCTTCACGCCCGGCTTCCAGTCCTCGACTTTCCCTTTACCGCGAAACGGCGTCGCCTTGAACGTGCCCACGATGTCCACGTTCGTCTTGTCCGCGATCTTAGACTCCAGCCCGACCGCCCAGAAGCAGCCGTTCACGATCAGCCGGCGGGTGCCCTCGTAATCCAAGTCTTGCGACGCGCCCATCGTGGTCGTGAACACGCGCTCGGTCCTGCTATCGGCCAAGGCAGGCGCGTACGTCTTCGTCCACGCCACCGGCATCATCGGGTCGTTCTTCTTCCCACCCACCGCCTTGGAGTCGGGCTTGAGCGTTTCGGTCACTTCGCCCAACACAAGCGGCGTGCTGTCGCCCGGCAGCGGGAGCGTGACCGTGTACACGTCGGTCGTGCCGAAGATGTCGCCGGCGCCGATGCCCTTCAGAATCGGGTGCTTCTCCTGCCCCTTCGCGACGACGCCGCGAGTGCCTTCCTTGCCGTGCCCGCCGTGGTGGTTCACCCACTTCTCGCCGAGAATCTGTTTGCCGAAGCCGCCCTCCCAGCCCTTCGCGTTGCTGCCGTTGTTGAGGTACGCGAACTTGCTCGTCGCTGGGATGCCGTTAAAGGCGTGCGTCGCGGTGCGCAAGCCGACGACCGGCCCGCCGCGAGCGAGGTAGTCCGCGACGTGCTGGAGTTGGTCGTCGGGCAGCGCGAGGAACCGCGTGAAGATCACCATGAGGTTGGCGGTTTTCAGCGCTTCGAGGCCGGGGACGTTGTT
>CANLGS010000167.1 GCA_947490035.1 Gemmataceae bacterium | reverse complement strand
GCGACTTCGCTTGGGCGCTTCGGGAGGGTAGTATGCACTTCGAGGGCGGGAACGCCGTTCAAGAAACGCTGCGCCGCATCACGGAGCGCCTTGACGCGCTCGGCATTCCTTACGCGGTCGTCGGCGGATTGGCTCTTTTTTTCCACGGCTACCGTCGGTTCACCGAAGACGTCGATATCCTCGTCACGAAAGCTCACCTCGTTACCATTCACGAGCAACTCGAAGGGCGCGGCTACCTGCCACCGTTCGAGAAGAGCAAGCACCTCCGCGACACCGTGACGGGCGTGAAGGTCGAGTTCCTGACGACCGGCGAGTTCCCTGGCGACGGGAAGCCGAAGCCGGTCGCGTTCCCGAACCCGGCCGACGTGCGCGTCGAAGGTGCGGGCATCTGGTTCCTCTCGCTTCCCGCGTTGGTCGAACTCAAACTCGCGTCCGGCATCTCGAACCCGCTTCGCGGCAAAGACATCGTTGACGTGCAAGAGTTGATTACCGAGTTGAAGCTCGACGACGACTTCTCCCTGAAACTCAACGAATACGTTCGTACCAAGTTCCTTGAGCTGGTAAAGCTCATCCGCGACAACCCCAAGCCGGTGGAATAATGGCGGACTCCCAGGACACGCAGACGCCGGGCGGGATCGTTCACACGTACCAGCGGTACGACCCGGTGAACTTCCCTTCCCCCACCGCGCCGCCGCCCGATATGGTGTCGCCGATGATGGAGCACATGCTCCAGTTCGGCGACATGGACGAGTTCACCGAAGAACAACTCGCCAACGCCATTCACCTCGACGCGTCGCAGATCGCGGGGTTGGGGCCGAGCATCGACGCGCTCAAGGAGATGCTGAAGGAGCGCAAGCGGAAGATTCTCGAAACCTACGAGACGAAGGCCGCTCAGAAGGCCGCGGAGAAAGCCTTCCGCGACGCGGCGCAACGCGCCGAACCGCCCAAGAAGCTCGCGAACGACTTCAGACAGGCGGTGAAGGACGAACAACTCGCGGACCTCGAATCGCTCTACTTCCGCACCGGCGACGACAACTCGCCGTTCGCGCAGGCGCTCGTGCCGCTTGTGGACCGCCTCGGCGACAAGTACCAGGTGGACGAACTCGCGGGGAAGTACGAGTTCACCGGCCGGCAGAAGATGACCGTACCCGAAGCGCTCGAAGTTAAAGAAGAGTTGGAAGCAATCGACAAATTGCTCAAGCAGTTGGAGGAGGCGAAGAAGACCGCGCAGCTCGCGATCATCGACATGGACGAGCTTCAGAAGTTCGCCGAACCCGGCGACATGGAGAAGCTCGCGGCTCTGCAACAACAGGTCGAAGACTACATCAAGGAGCAGGCCGAGAAGCAGGGGCTGGAATCCGACGGGAACGGCAAGTACCGGCTCACGCCGAAGGCGCTGCGGCTGTTCCAGTCAAAGGTGCTCACGCAAATCTTCTCGGATATGCAGGCGTCGCGCACCGGGCGGCACCCCGACGCGGTCACCGGCGAAGGCGCGGTGGAATCGCCCCGCACGAAGCAGTACGAGTTCGGCGACAGCGTCTCGCAGATGGACATCCCGAGCAGCATGGTCAACGCCCTGCTCCGCGCCGGACCGGGGCTTCCCGTTCGCATGAAGCCGGACGACATCCTGATTCACCGCACGCGAGTGAATCCAAAAGCCGCGACCTGCGTGCTGCTCGACATGTCCGGCTCCATGCGCTACGACGGCCAATACGTGAACGTCAAGCGCATGGGGTTGGCGCTCGACGGGTTGATTCGCAGCGAGTACCCCGGCGACTTCTTGCAGTTCATCGAGATGTTCACGTTCGCGAAGCCGCGGCACCTCTCGGAGATCGCGGGGCTGATGCCCAAGCCGGTCACAATCTTCAGCCCGCGGGTGCGGCTGAAGGCCGACATGAGCGACCCGAACGTGAGCGAGATGCGGATCCCGCACCACTTCACCAACATTCAACATTCGCTCCAGACGGCGCGGCGGTTCCTCGCCAACCAGGACACGCCGAACCGTCAGGTGGTGCTCATCACGGACGGCTTGCCGACGGCGCACTTCGAGGGCAGCACGGTGTTCATGCTGTACCCGCCCGACCCGCGGACCGAAGACGCGACCATGCGCGAGGCGCTGCTCTGCGCCCGCGAAGGGATCACGATCAACATCTTCCTGTTGCAAACGTGGAACCAGTCGCACGAAGACGTGCAGTTCGCGCAGCGGATGGCTCAGGCGACGAAGGGCCGCGTCGTGTTCACGGCCGGACGGGATTTGGACCGCTATGTGATCTGGGATTACATCAAACGCCGCAAGCAGATTGTCAGTTAGCGCTTCCTTCCGCCGCTTGCGGCTTCGCGAGCGCCATTGCTCGCGAAGCCGCAAGCGGCGGAGGAGGGTCAGTTCATTGCTTCTGGCGCGACAACTCCACTTCCTTCGCCAGCGCTTCCTTGTCGTTGAAGTCGGCCACTGACACCGCCTCCGCGTCGATGTGAACCTCCGCGGTTCGCGGGGCGTGGTCCAGGCCGAGTACGTCCACCACCGTGGGGTGAACCTGCGGCTTCTCCGGCGACACGAAGTACCCGTGGACCTCCAGCGCCTCGTCGCGGTACTCGGCGTACCGCATCAGTAGTTCGTGCAGACGCTTCAAGCGGTAGTGCGGCACGGTCGCGTACATGTGGTGCGGCAGGTGGTAGTCCTGGCCCATCGGGAACACCGAGAAGCGGATCAAGGGCGCGACCAGAAAGGTTCGCGTGTTGTTGATCCACCCGCGACCGCCGTTGCCGTGCTGTACCAATTGCCGCAGGATCATGAAGAACGCGAACGAGGTGAAGATCGGCAGCACCCACAGCAGCCAGAAGTACCCCACCGCCGGCGCGCCGGTCACCTTCGTGACCACGGCCAGTGTGGTGAGTAGCGCCGTGATGTACCCGACGCGCAGGATCGCGGTGTAGCGCGCCGGCATCACCCGGCGCAGTTTCGTCTGCTGGTACTTGTGATCGGGGAGTTTCAGGAACACCGCGGAGACCACCAGCCACATCGCGCCGGCGGCGGCCGGCATCGTCCACCACTCGTCGGTGAGGAAGTAGAGCGTCGCGAGTACCGCCGCCGTCGCCACCACGTACAGCGTGCCGACCCGCACCGCGCCCTTCGCCAGCTTCTGGCCCTTGATCATGTACGGGTTCTTGTCGGTGCCGGTCGAGTTGTACTTCGCGCGGATGCGGATGAAACGCACCAGGCGCAGCGGCGACAGTTGAACCACGAACGCGCGGATCACCGCACGCCGCGCGAGCGGGAACCCGAGCCAGTGGCCGCTCGACTTCAGTTGCGACACGTCGGGGTCGCGGTCCGGGTCGTTCACGAACTGGTGGTGCGCGAGGTGCTGCAACCGGTAGTGGTAGATGCTCGCGAACATCGGGAACATCGTGAACAGGTCGGCCGCCAAGTCGTTGAGTAATCGGTTGCGGCACAGGATGTAGTGCGAGCCTTCGTGCGCCAGGCCGCTGAGTTGGTGCTGACCGGCGCCGATCAACACGACCGCGACCAGTGCGACCGGCACGTTCAGCCACCATGATAGTCCGAGCGATTCGCGCGCCTCGAAGAACCACACCGCCCCGCCGATCACCAGCGCGAGGAACGCGTAGGTGCGCGCGAGGTACCACCAGTTGGTGAGGTTGTCCGTCCGCCGCAGTTCTTGCAGCGCGGCCTTGAGTTCGCGCGCGGAGAGCGACGTGGTCGGTGCTTCAGCAGTTGCCATGTTGTGTCGGCTTTGAGAGCAGCCCGCCACTCCGTTGGCGGTTCTTCTCTTGTGGCACAGACATTCCTGTCTGTGTGCTTCGAGGAGCCAACCGCACAGACAGGAATGTCTGTGCCACCAAGACGAAGGCGAAGAGCCGCCACGTAGTGGCGGGCTACTTTCCGGCGTACAGCTTCTTCACCTTGCGCGCGAGCAACCAGTTCGTGAGCCGCGGGAAATACCGGTTGAAGCGGAGTAGGCGTTTCGCCTCGGTGCCGAGTACCGTTTCGGTGCGGTTCTTCCGGATCGCGTCCGTTATTTTGGCAGCCAGATATTCCGGCGTCATCCCCAGGTCGAAGCGGAGATCGGCTTTTCCGTCGTTGCGCAGCCAGTTCTTCTCGAAGCCGCTGTTCGTCAGGCCGGGCACGATGGTGAGCACGTCCACGCCGTACCGCTGGAACTCGGCCCGCCACGCCTCGGAGATGCCGACGAGCGCGAACTTGCTCGCCGAATACTCCGGCCACGCGGGCATCCCCTTCCGGCCGCACATCGAGGTCACGTTCACCAGGGCCGGTTGGTTGCCGCGCGTCAGATGCGGCATCGCCAGGCGAGTCAGTTCGACCGGCGCGAAGAAGTTCACCTCCAGCACCGTGCGGCAGATCGGCTCCGTCGAGTCGGCGAAGTGGCCCCAACTGCCGACGCCCGCGTTGTTCACCAGCAGGTCGAGGCCGCCGAACGCGGAGACGGTCGTTTCGATCAGCCGCGAGCGGTCGTCCGGTTTGGTCACGTCGGTGGGCACGGCGAGTACGTCGCCGCCGGCGGCGCGGAGCGCGTCGGCCACTTCGTTCAGTTTGTCGGCGCCGCGCGACGCGAGTACGACCCGCACCCCGGCTTTCACCAGATCGGCCGCGATCGCGCGGCCGATGCCGCTGCTCGCGCCCGTCACAATTGCTCGCTTTCCCTTCAGGTCACGACTCATCGTATCCCTCCCGTTGTCACAGTTTACTCGACGCGGCCGGGATCGGAGGCAATGCGGGGTAATCCCGACAGGCGGAAGCCCTTCTCTGCCCTGCTCAGGCTGCGTGGTCGTTACAGCCGGAACTCTTCGTGCCTGAGAGCAGCCCGCCACTCGGTGGCGGTTCTTCGCTGTCCGGAGAGTAGCCCGCCACTCCGTGGCGGTTCTTGGCTTTGTGAGACCAAGCAAATACGAAGCCCGCCACGGAGTGGCGGGCTACTCTCGAAGAACCGCCACGGAGTGGCGGGCTACTCTCAAAACCAGTTGGGCTTCCATTCGCACGCGCCGGGTGGTTACGATTTCACCCTTCTACGTTTAGCCGCGACCCACAGGGGAGCGTTGACACCATGCGCTGGCTGCTCATCGGCTACATGTTCCTGTTCATCGACCGCCCGTTCGAGGTGTGGCCGTGGCTCGGCGACCTGCGCATCGAGCGCGTGTACATGCTGTTCATCATGGGCGTGTGGGTCGTGTACCCGAACAAGCGGTTCCTGCCCAACGTGCAGCACGCCGCGTATGTCGCGTTCGCGATGGCGGTGCTGCTCGCGTGGGCCGTCAGTCCGTGGTCGGACTACGGCCAACCCGTCGTCGAAGACTGGCTCAAGATCGTCGTCTTCTACGTCCTGCTCGTCACCACAATTCACGACGAGGAAGGGTTGAAGCACATCGCGGTCGGGTTCGTCGCGGTGATGGGGCTTTACCTGCTGCACTCGTTCCGCGAGTACCTCGGCGGGCGGCACACGTACCGCATGGGCATCGCGCGAATGATCGGCGTCGATAGCACACTCGGCGACCCGAACAGTTTCGGGGCGAGCATCGTCTTCGCGCTGCCCATCGTGGTCGCGCTGTGGAAGGCCGAAGTCGGCGGGAAGCTCGGCCGGTTGTTGCTGTTCGGTTACGTCGGGCTGTCGTCGCTGTGCATCCTGCTGACCGGGTCGCGGTCGTCGCTGCTCGGGTTGCTCGTCTGGTTCACGATCATCATTTGGGGCACGAAATACAGGTTCAAGGCGCTGGTACTCTTCGCGGTATTGGCACCCGTGGCGTTCGTCGCACTGCCGGAATCGCTGCAAACGCGGTTCGAGACGATCGTCAACCCGGAAGTGCGGACGAAGAGCGACACGGAGTCCGGCGAGGGCCGCTGGCGGGGTCTCGTTATGGGCGTCCAGCAGTGGGCGAACAGCCCGCTCACCGGCATCGGACCCGGTGCGTGGCGACCCGCGAACAACACGAAGATCGAATCGCACAACCTCTACGGCCAGCTTCTCGGCGAAACCGGCACGCTCGGCGCGGTGGCGTTCGGCATGTTGATGTTGTGCTTCTGGGCGAACCTGCGGTTGATCCACCGCATCCGCCGCGAAGTCCCGGCGTGGCAGAACGACCTGGTGTTCACACTGCCGGCCGCGATCGGCGTCGCGGTGTTACTACTGCTGTTCATGGGGAACTTCGGGCACAACCTGTTCCGGTTCACGTGGCTGTGGTACGGCGGGTTCCTCGTCATCGCGCGCCACTGCGTCGCGCGGCGCCTCGCGGTCTGGGAGCCTGAGCCAGAGCAAGAAGAAGGCGAAGAGGAACTGCCGCCGGGCTGGGTGCTGCACGGGCCGCACGGGTGAACTCTTGGTGAACCGCGACGGTAACGGAGCGGGTGGCATACCGTTGCTGACCCGCTCCGTTACCATCGCGGTTCGCCCAAGAGCCTTGCTTCGGACATGTGATTCCGGCACAATGGGGAAGTTGCGCCTGCATCTGTTCGGAGGCCACCTCATGTCTGCCGGCCGCCGCGGTCTGCTCCTGTCCGCCGTGTTCTTCGCACTGACGCTGTCCCTGTGTTCGAGCGCCCGCGCGCAACCGCCCCAGTTCAAGCCGCTTCCCCCGGCCGACCCGCGGAACGGAAAGCACGACATCTGGGAGCAGAACCTCAGCGCCGAGCAGGTCCGCGAACTGCTCGCGCGGTTCGGCAAGGGCGACAAGAACGCCGGCAACTCGCTCGAAGACGCGATCCGCAAGCAGGTGCTCAAGAACAACCCGGGCGCCGGCAAGAACGAGGAACAACTCGACGCGGCCATCAAGCAACTAATGGCCGACAAGGACTTCATGGACTGGGCGATGGACCAGGCCCAGAAGCACAAGAACCAGAACCCCGGCGAGCAATTCAAGATCACGCCGGAGATGGTCGAGAAGCTCAAGAACCGGCGGCCGGGCGGCCCGAAGGACGGCGACCCGTTCAAGCTGCCGAAGGTCGATCCGAAGCCGGTCGATCCCAACAACCCGCGCAAGAACAACCCGGGCGATCCGCCACCCCCGCCGAAGAAGCCGGAGTTCGACCCCGAGAACCCGCTCGGCGCGCCGAAAGATTCGCCCGAAAAGCTCGCCAAGCAGAAGGCCGCCGAGACCGCGACCGCCCTCTGGGAGAAGAACGTCGGCCCCATCGACGAGTCGCCCGCGGTGCGCCGCGCGATCATCGACCTCATCAGCGACCCCGAGACGATGGAGGCGCTCACCGACGCGAAGGGCAACAGCATCTTCGACATGTTCCGCGACGGCGGTGCCGACGGCGACGGGCTGAACAACCTGTTCGGCGGCGGTGATGGCAAGGGGTGGGAGTGGCCGAAGCTCGACTTCAAACTCAACTGGGGGAACGGCGACCGCAACATCGACATCCCCGATCGCGCCCCCCGCACCCGGCCGGACACGTCGATGCCGAACCGACCCGGCGGCTCGTCGATGGGCGGCATGGGGTCGTTCGACCTCGGCGGGATGCGCGTCCCGTGGCTCCTCGCGCTGCTGTTCCTGGCCGCGATCCTCGCCGCGGTGCTGTGGTGGAAGTGGGCCGTCCTCTTCCCGCCCGGCGCGCGCGGCGCACTCGCCGGCGGCGTCGGCCCGTGGCCCGTCGATCCGGCCGCGATCAACACGCGCGAAGATATCGTGAAAGCGTTCGAGTACCTGAG
>CANLGS010000166.1 GCA_947490035.1 Gemmataceae bacterium | reverse complement strand
GGCCGGGATGCGGTCGTTCGCACGCAACCCGCCTTCAAAGGGTGAGGGAAGCGCCGCGAGGAAGTTCGCGGTGCCGGCCTTCGCGGTGTCGTCCAGCGCGCCGAGGATTTGAAGCAAGCCCACGCCCGCGGCGGTCGGGTTCGTGCCGCTGCGCTTCATCGCAGAGATTTCCACGTAGCCGCCGTCGTCGCGCCGGCGCGACTTGACGAAGGCCGCGAGCCTCTCCGCTTCCGGGTTCGGCCGGTCGAGCAGTTGCAAGCACAGCGTGACGAGGAAGCTCGTGTAGGTGCTGCCGTACAGCGCGGCGGGCGTCTTGCCGTAGCCGCCGTCGGTGGTGCGGAAGGTTTCCAGCATTGCCGCGACGCGGTCGCGCCAGTCGGGAGGCGCTTCGGCGAGTACGTCCGGCCCGCCGCCGATGGGAACGAGGTAGCAACTCACGACCAGCGAGAAGAAGTCCACGACACCCGCGCTGCCGGTCAGCTTCGTGCGGAGGAAGTTCGCCGCCCTGCCGCACACGTCTTCGTTGAGTGCCTGAAGGACCGCGAGCGAGCGCAGCGCGAAGCCGGTGTAGTACAAGTCGGAACCGCCCTCGCGCCCGGAGAACCCGCCGTCCGGGTTCTGTGCTTCGAGGAGATAGGTGACGTTCCGCGCGCGCTGCTCCGCGGGCAGGCGCTCGATGCCTTCGAGCAGGCGCACGGTGAGGCGCGTGAGGTACGGCTCGGCTTCGCTCACGGCTGCCCTTCCAGTCTCGCGCGCACGTCGTTTGGAATCTCCAGCGATTCGATCTGCTCCGGCCCGGCCGAGCGGCAGAACACCGCGATCATGCGTCCGACCGCGACCGGTTCGCCGCGCTGGTTGGTGAAGTCGAACCGGTAGCTCACCGACTTCTTCCCGACCTTCTCCAGCGTCACCGCGACAGTCAGCACGTCTCCGAACAGCGCCGGCTTTGCGTAGTCGCAGGTCGCGGAGACTCGCGGGAAGCCCCACTTCACGCCATCGTCGAGCCAGCTTACGGACAGCCCGCGGGCGCGGAGGAAGTCCGTTTCGGCCACCTCCATGAACCGGAAGAAGTTGGAGAAGTGCATGATGCCGGCCATGTCGGTGTCGCCGAACTCGACGCGGCGCGTGGTGGTGAACGGCGTCATGCGGTGGCCGGTGTGGGGGTGCGGACGAACTGGTTGAGCAGGGCGGCGGTGTCACGCGCCATCACGTCGGCGGTGAACCGCTCGCGCACCGCGGCTTCGCCCGCTACGCCGGCGCGCCTTCGGAACGCGTGGTCGGTCAGCATGAGCCGCAAGCCGTCGGCGAGCGCGTCGATGGAGTCCGGCGCGACGAGCAACCCGCCGCCGGTAGACTCCACCAACTCCGGGAACGCGCCGTGCGCGGGCAACACGCACGGCACGCCGTTGGCCCACGCTTCGAGGACGTACAGCCCCTTCGGTTCGCGGTACACGGTCGGCACGCACAACACGTCGATGCTGCGCATGAAGCGGACCTTGTCGTCGTGCGTCGGCGATTCGACGTGCTCGAAATCTTCGATCAGCCCCGCGGCCGTGAGCCTCTTCAACTGCTCGTCGTAGTACCGGCGGTTGTTCTCGCCCATCCAACCGCTTGCCTTCAGCTTCGCCCCCGGCGCGCCCGGTTGCTGGCGCATCGTGATGAACGCTTCCACCACGCGATGAAAGCCCTTCTCCGGACAGATGCGGGCGAAGTAGCCGACGGTAAGAGGCCGGTCGCCGCGCGGTTCGGGCGCGCCGCCGTGACCGGCGAGGTTGATGCCGGGCGGCACCACGTGAATGCGCTCGCGCGGCACGCCCATGTAACCGGCCATGTGGTCGGCGTAGTAGGCGCTCGTGCTGATGTACGCGTCCACGGCGCGGCCGTTGTCGCGGATCAGCTCGAAGCACCGCGCGCGCTCGCGGTCGGAGAGTTCGTCGAGGAAGATGTCGTCGCCTTGCAGCGTCACGAACACCGGCACGCCGAGGGCGCGCTTGATTTCGGGGATCACGCCGGACAGGAGCGCGTTGGTGAACAGCACCACGTCCGGCTTCTCGTCTTGGAGATACTCGACCAGCTTCGCGACTTCCTTCGCCTGCTTCCCGTGTGTGCCTTCGAGCATCGAAATGGTGAGCGCGCCCTGCTCGCTGTACTTCGCGCGCACGGCGAACCGCGAGACCCATTTGAGCAGCCAGCGGAAGTTGAACAGCCGGTCGAGGAATCGCGGGGTGTGGCGGAACAGCCAGAACTGCTGTTCGAGGTAGATGTTCACGCCGCCGAAGAACACCTTCTGTTGCGAGGCGTCCGGCTCGTCCACCGTAATGGGCATGTACGCGGGGATGAGCAGCGCGTCGTGGCCGAGGCGCCGCAGCGCGGTGACGAGGGTGTTGTCCCTCATGCAACTGCCGCAGTACATGCCCGCGGCGCCGGCGGTGATGAACGCGATTCGCATGGCCCGCCCGCGAAGTATCCGTTGACCGATGTCTTACGGCGGATACCGGACCGCGGCGACCGGCTTTCAAGCGGGTGGTGTCGCCCTGCGCCTGCGGAAAGAAGAGAAGGCGCCGCGGATGACGCGGACGGACGCAGATCAAGACCAAGAACAGAGCTGTCTTCAAACACAGTCTTGTCTTCGGTTTGATCTGCGTCCGTCTGCGTCATCTGCGGCGCCTTCTTCCCTCCTCCGACAGTCACAGCCCTTCGACCTCGAACCCCTTCCGGTACTCCTTCTTCACGAAGGCGTTCGCCTTGTCGTTGTTGGTGACCTTCAGCCCCTTCGTGTCCCACTTCAGGTCGGTCTTGGGGAAGCGCGTGGCGAGGCAGCCGAGCAGCACCATCTCCGTGAGCGGGCCGGAGTAACTGAAGGGCGCCGAGGTCTTCGTGTTCCCGCGAACCGCTTCCACGTATTGCAGGTAGTGGTTGTCGCTCGCCACCTCGGGCATCTTGAAGTCCGTGAACTTGTCGCCGATCAGGATCGGCGTGTTGCCCGAATCGTACTGCGAGTACATCACGCCTTCGGTCCCGATCAGGATCGAACCCTGGCCGTCGAGTTTGTGCTTACCGATGTGTTCGACGACTTCCTTCGGCGGGCGCGCGGTGCCGTTGTACCACGTTAGCGCGACGGTGTCGGTCGTGAACTTCGAGCCGGGGAACACGTACTTCACCTGCACGTCGAGCGACCAGTTGTAGTCGTTGGGTCCGGGCAGTTCGGAGCGGATGGACGAGGGGTTGCCGACGCCGATGGCGTTGAACACCGGGTCGAGGATGTGGCAGCCCATGTCGCCGAACGTGCCGGTGCCGAAGTCGAGCCGCTTGCGCCAGTTGCCGGGGTGGTAGTAGGTTCCCCCGATGAACGGCCGCTCGCTCGCGACGCCGAGCCACAAGTCCCAGTCGAACCCCGCCGGCACCGGGTCTTTCTTGTCCGGCTTCGCGGCGGTGTCGCCCCACGACTTGCCGCTCCACGAGTGGACTTCCTTCACCTTCCCGATCACGCCCTCCTGAATCAGCTTCACGACGAGTTTGTGCTTGCGCGCCGAGTGAATCTGAATGCCCATCTGCGTGACGACCTTCTTCTCCGCCGCGACCTCCGTGAGCCGGCGGGCTTCGTGGATCGTCTGCGTAAGCGGCTTCTGGCCGTACACGTTCAGCCCGCGGTTGAGCGCGCGCATGCCGATGGGCGCGTGCATGTGGTCGGGCGTGGAGACGTTCACCGAGTCGAGCGTCTTTTCCTTGTCGAGCAGTTGGCGGTAGTCCTTGTAGATGACGCAGTCGGGGAACTTCTTCTTGATGTCGCCGACCTTGTTGTCATCGACCTCCGCGACCGCGACGAGCTTCAGGTTCTTGCTGGCGGTGAGCGAGCCGATGTCGGACCCGGCCATGCCGCTGGCGCCGAAGCTCGCGTGCAGGACGGTGTCGCTGGGCGCGGCGTGCGCGTGCAGGCGCCACACGAACGGCGCCGCGAACGTCGCGGCCGCGGTCTTCAGTGCGCCACGGCGGGTGAACTGTTTCATCGGGAGAGGCTCCTGTGGGTAGGACTGCGAGAGTACGGGCGGGTGCGGTTCGCGTCAACGTAAAAAGCACAGCGTCCCCAGAGGTCGGGCTAAACAGAGGCGACCTCCGTCCAGCCCGACCCACAGGGACGCCGTACTTTAACTGACCAGAAGTTAAGGCGCTACTTCGTGAACCAGCCGGCGGGCTGCACGTCCGGCAGGCACCACTTCAGCTTCTTCGCTTCGTCGGCCAACACGCGGGCTTGGTCGGCTTCGCCGCGCACGCGGTGCGGCGTGATGATGACGAGCGTTTCGATCTGCTTGCGGGCGACTTCAATCACCCCGCCGTTGTCCGAGCGGCTTTCGACGGTCGATGTGCGGGCGGGGGCTTGTCGCCCGCGAGCGGCGGCAGCGCGAACAGGAGCGCGACGGTGGCAAGTAGGGAACGGAACCGCGTGTGACCTCCGGGAACGAGACGCGATCGTTCGCGGAGGATAGCGTGCGAAGATAGCCGGACAAGGCGAAGTGCGCGCCCTACGGCTTCTTGCCGAACGGCAGCGGGAACGGGAACACCCCGCCGCCGGGCTTCGGGTTCGTGCCGGTGCCCGGCATTCCGGGGAACAGCTTGCGGAGTTCGCCTTCGAGCAAGTCTTTGCCCACCTCTTTCGCGCCCTCGCGCGCCAGCGCGATCACCGCCTCGTTGAACGCGTGCGGGTCCAACTCCGGCTTCGTGAGCGTGCCCTTGATCGGCACCTTCACCACCTTCCCCGCGACCGCCTTCAGCAGCACCGAGTTGTTCTTCAACACCGGCAAATCCTTCGGCAAGGGCACATCCACGACGAGATCAAGCGTGTCGTCGAAGCCGACGGAACCGCTCGTGTGGAACGTGGTGCCGGAGATGCGCACCGCGAAGTTCTGGTGATGCACGCGGCCGTTCGCCACCTGCACCGGCACCGTCGAGTTGTCCACCAGTGTCATCGTCGTCGCCTTCGCGCCGAGGATGTTCGCCACCTGCGCCGCGACCGGAGTCAGCCCCACGGTCGCCTTGTGAATCACCAGCGTGCCCTTGAGGTTCGACTGGTTGATGTCGGTGAGGACGATACGGTTCTCGTCGATGGTCGCGGAGATTTCGCCTTCCGCGACGCCGCTGTTCGCGATGGCCGGCAGCGCGTACCCGAGCGCGCCGGCCGTGGCCGACGGCGTGAGCTTCGTGTGGTCGATCACGGTGCCCTTCGCGAGCGTGACCGCGAACGGCGTGGCACCGAGCACCAGCGTCGGGGCGAGCGTCACGCGCCCGCCGCCGAAGGTCGCGGTGATCGGCGCGACGACCGCCGTGCCGCGCGTCATCTTCGCGTTCAACTCGCCGGTGCCGATGTCGAACCCGTAAGCGCGGATCGACTGCCACCCGACTGCGGCCTCACCGCTCAGTGCCGCGAAGATGCTGGGGCCGGTCGGAATCGGCGCGGGCTTCGGAACAGGCGCGCTGCCCGGCGCCTTCAGCGTGATCGGCCCGCCGGTCTTCGGCTGTGGCGTTGGTGCGACAACTTGCGCCGCGCCGCCCGGTTCGAGTTGACCCGATAGCGCGAACGCGCGGCTTCCGGTGCCGGTCGCGGTGAAGCTCTGACCGACGAACCCGCGCACCAGCGGCGTCAGCTTGTCCCAGTCGTAGCGCACCGTGCCGGTGAAGTTCACGTCCCGCGTCGCGGTGATCTTGGCGAGCGTGCCCTTCGCGTCGAGCGCGAGGCCGGGGCGTTCCGCCTTCGCGACCGCCAGCGTGACGGAATCGCCTGGGTCGCTGTAGGTGCCGTCCACGTCGAGGCGCAGCGCCGGTTCAAACCACACGTACTGCGGCTTCGGGCCGTAGCCGAAGTCGGTCACGTCGAGCGCGCCGCCGAACGCGGTGTTGCCGCCGTCGTAGCGGAACCGCAAGGGGCCGACGCCCCGCCCGGACAAGGCATCCGGGCCGTTCGGGTCGGCGTACAGCCCCACCACTTTGCCCGCGCGGTTCAGCTCGACGACACACTGCCCGTTGCCGCCGATGACGACATCGCCGTTCGGTTGCGGCTCGAAGGAGAGCGTGCCGTTCGTCACCGACAGCGGCACGGAGTTGATCGTCAACTTGGTGAAGGTCGCGACGTTGGTGGCACGCGTGAACGTGAGATCGCCGGTCGCACTCATGTTCGGTTCGTCCAGCGAAATCCAGCGTTCGAGCTTCGGCTTGACGAGCGCGACCGTGAGCCGGTCCACGGTCACGCGGTCGGCCGCGAGTCTCGCCCGGCCCCGCGCATCGACGGAACCGCCGATGTCGAACTTGGGAATTGAGACGACGGCCGCGGCGCGCGACTTCCACCGCGCGAGTTCGCCGCGGACGTGAACATCGACGCTGCCGCTCGACAGCTCGCGGACGTTCGCCACCGGTTCGACCAGCGACAGTTGAAGTTCGTCGCCGTTCGCGGTGAGCGTGGCGGATGCGGTCGCGAGCTGCACCGGCCCGGCGTCCGGCGCCTTGCCGGTCGCGGCGAGTTCGAGCTTCAGCGCGGGTTCCGTGAGACCCTTCCCGTTGCGGTCGGTGAACGCGAAGTTGCGGAGTTCTACCGTCGCGCCGGCGCGGAACGCGCCGTCGCGTTCGCGCCGCCCGACGAGCGACGCCGCCGCCTCGCCGTCGAGCGTGAAGCCGCCGAGGTCAACGAAGTCTCGGAGCCTGTCGCCGAGCTTGTGCAGGTAGATGTTCGCGGCGACCTGCACCGTTTCGGGCGTGACGCGCGCGTTCACCGCGACGAAGTCCGACGTGCAGATCAGCTTCTCGAACGTGGGCAGTTGGCCCTTCGCGTAGCGGCCTAAAAACTCGACGTGCAGAGGCTGCTCCCACGCGATCGGCTTGCCGTCGCGCGTCGCCTTCAGCGAGGACGTATCGATCTTCCCTTTCCAGATCGTGCCGCCCGCGTCCGACACACTCGCGAGCTTCACTTCGAGTTTGCCCTCGCGCAGTTCGGTGCCTTCCTTGAGGCGCAGCAACTTCGGGAGTTTCGATGCGAGTTTGGCAAGTTCGACGTTCGCGTGGACCGACAGTCCGGCGCGCATGAAGAGGTGTTCGGCCGCCTCGTCCGGGTCGAACGTGCCCGCGACGGACACCGTGCCCACGTCGCACTTCAGGTCGAACGCGCGCACGCGCAGGCTGCGCCCCGCGAGTTCGATATCGAGCGGCAACTCCGCGGAATCGAACGTGAGCGTGTCGCCATTCAACTGCGGCGCGGAGATCGCGAGTTGCTTCGCGCTCGCGGTGCCGGCCGCGGTCACCGCGGCGCGGCCGTTCGCGTCCTTGCCCCAAGTCACGCGCAAGTCGGTGGTAATGCTCCCGCCAAGGCTCAGGCCCGGATCGGCGCGCTTCAGAAGCGGTGCGAAGGTTTTCAGCGGCAGCCCTACAGCGATGAGCTTCGCGCTGCTCGAATCGCCGATAGACACGTCCGCGTTGATGCCGCCGGTAGTGGCGGTGACGGTCGCGGTGATCGGCTCGGCGCGGCTCGCGGGGATGTTCGCGGTCGCGGCGATGCCCTCGACGCTCGTCGTCTTGCCGGTCTCCGCGTCGGTGATGGTGAGCGTGCCGCCGGTGATCTTCAGCGCGACCGGCGTTCGCGTCGGCGCGGGCGCCGCGGTCTCCTTCATGTACTCCGCGAACGCGCCTTCGACGTTCGTGGT
>CANLGS010000165.1 GCA_947490035.1 Gemmataceae bacterium | reverse complement strand
GAAGGACGAGTTCATCATCGCCATCTTCGGGGCGTGCTGGACCTTCGCCGGGCCGAACGGTGGGGTGCCCGCGGGCGGGCGCGCCGGCTGCTTGAAGTACACGCCGAACCCGCCCATCGCGGGCGTGTAGTAGTTCTCGACGACGATGCTCTCGTCGGACAGTTGCGTCTGGAAGTGGAACGGGATCGGCGCGCCGCCGAGCGACAGGCCGCTGACAACCGGGTCCCAGTTGGTGCCGTCGGGGTGGATGCCCAGAATGCCCCACCCGGTGTTGTGCTTCCCCTGGACTTCGAGCGAGCTGAAGATGATCCGGCCGTCCTTGAGCACGACCGGGTGCAGCGCCTGGCCGACGTTCAGGTGGCCGATCTTTTCCACGTTCGCGCCGTCGTCGTCCATGACGAACAGTTGCAGCGCGCCGCCGGCGACCCGCGGCGCCTTGAAGCCGTCGCGGTTGCTGACGAAGCAGACCCGGCCGCCCGGCAGCGGGCACGGGTGCATGTTGTAGACGTGGTCGGCCGACATCGCGGGCTTCGCGCCCGTCGCGCCCGTGTTCGGCGTCCACGTCTGCTGCGTGAGGCGCACGGCCTTGCGCGACTTGACGTGAACCTTGTAGACATCGGCCCCGCCGCGCCGCCCGACGTCGTGGAAGTAGGAGTAGTACACCCACTGCGCGTCGAAGGAGACGTAGGGATCGGCGACCGCACCCTTGCCGCCCTCGACGAGCACCTCCTCGGTGCCGTCCGGGTGGAGCAGCATGAGGTCGGTCGCGGCGCGCAGGTTCTCCGCCTCGCCCGCGTTCGGCCACACCGGCGCCGGCCGCTCCTTGCCGTCGGCACCGGTCGCGACGCGCGGCGCGCGGACGTAGACGATGTCGTAGTCGTACTTCACAAACTTGTCGGTGCCGATATGAGCCGGGTCCACCTTCAGCGGGCGCTGGGGCGGCCGGGATTCGTCGGCCGCGAGCAGACAGGCGCCGGCGAACAACACCAGGCCGAACACTGCGGCTGCGATGTGGCGGTTCAAGATCGACATGGGAGAGCGCTCCTTCGTGGGGCGGGAAGGTTTGGCGAGAGGGGCCGGGCTTCACTTCTTCGCCGCGGCCTTCTTGTAGCGGTAGACCCACATGCTGCCGTCATCGCTGCTGTCGCTCGCGAAGTGGCAGAAGTAGGCGTTCAACTCCGGGTCGTAGAAGCCAAAGTTGCCGTTCTTGATGCCCTTCACCACCTCCGCCGGCAGCGGCAGCGGATCGGCCCAGCCGTTCGCCGCGGGGTCGTAGGCGTAGACGCCGCGGCGCAGCCCCGGCTCGTCCTTCGTGTTGTAGAGCCGGATCACCACCAGCCGGTCGGCGCCCGCGTCGTAGTTGAAGACGGACTCGTACGACGACGAGTAGGCCGGGCCGGTGCCCTTCGGCTTGGGGTGGCTCCAGGCGTTGCCCTTCACGTCGTAGACGAGGAAGTCGTTCTCGGCCGCCTTGTCGCCCTTGCCGTGGTGGTAGATGCGGTCGCGCGTCGCGTCGTAGGCGGCGCAGCGGTCGATCCCGGACGGTGGCTCGCCCTTCGGCTTCGCGTCCGCCCACGTCCGCTTCTCGGGGTCGAGGAACCACACGCCGTCCGAGCCGCCGTAGAAGAACTGCTTCTTGCTGCCGACGTACACGAGCAGGTTGGCCCCGTACGGCTTCCCCTTCGGCGCGTTCGCCACCGGGAAGTATTCGATCTTCCCGGACGCGGCGTCGTAGAAGAACGGGGACGTGCTCGGGAACTTCTTGCCCTTGCGCGCCTCCTCGAACAGCTTGTTGGCCTCCTCGAACACGCCGCCCTTGCCGGTGGTGAAGTAGTTCCCGAACTGGCTCCCGAAGAACGCGAACCTCCGCCGGTCCGGGTCGTACCCGAGGTAGCCGTAGGCGTGGATCAGGAGCGGCGGCAGCGGCTGACCGTCCTTCTCGACGAGCAGGCCGTCGGCGTTGAGCGCCAGTTCCTTGTCCTTGATCCGCTGCGCGACGGTCTTCACCTCAATGCCGGGGTACAGGCAGACCCAGCGGTGGGCGTTGGCGTCGTAGAACCAGAGGTCGTTCATGTACCGGCCGTCCGGCTTGACGTAAGCGTGGACGCCCTCGGCGAAGACGAACGCGCCGCGGACGTCGGGCGCGAACGGCATGTTGGAGCTCCACGACCGGCCGCGGGCCTTGCCCCACTTCGGGTCGGCCGCCGGCGCGCCGAGGTTGAGCCACTCGTTGTCGCCGAGTGCCTTGATCTTCTCGACGTGCGGGCCGGGCTTCGACGGCAGAGTTGCCAGTGGCCCCGTACGCTTCTCCTGATCCTTCTTCGCGTCGCTCGGTTCCGCGCCGGCGTCCGGCGGCGCGCCGAGAGCCGCGCACGCGAGGACGACCAATCCGCACAGACCGCGTTTCATGACTGGGTTCCTCATCCGCTACTTCGGTTGCCGTTTCTTCCAGTCGTCCAGCCACTTGTCGGGATCCCAGTAGAACTCCTCGCGCTCTTTGAACGTGTAAGCGTGCATGAACGAGCGCGGGCGCCGGCGCTCCGGCGGGAGGTCGTACGCGGTCGGGTCGATCTCGAACGCGAACCCCAGCGGCATCGGCGCCTCGGGTGTCGCCTCCTTCCACCCGCTGTTGCCCGCGAACCAGCGCCCGGAGTAGTCGCCCAACACCGCCATGTCCCAGCGTGTGATCTTCCCCTTCGCGCGGTCGTACACGAGTACCCCGTCCAGGCGGGCGTCGTAGCGGTTCTCCAGGTTCTTGACGAACTTGCGGTCGGGCCAGGTGTGAAGCACGCCCGGCGCGGTGAGCAGCACGGACCCGTGGACGCGCAGGCGGACGGCTTGCGGCGTGACCTCTTCCACCGTCACTTCGAGTTCGCCGGCCCGCACGGAGTCGGGCTTCCAGGATTCTTCAACGACCCAGAGCGTCTGGGGCATCAGCCCGTAGAGCCAGATCCGCCTGGCGAGCTTCGCGGGCACCGTCTGCGTTTGCCCCTTCTCGGGCTTCGCGGGAACGAGCGACTGGCACTCGTCGGCCGTCAGCCACAGGGAACTGCGCTGGCCGTGCGGCGCGTGCGTGCGGAAGCCGCCGCAGTCGTCGTCCTCGGGGTGGCGGTACCGGCCGGCATCGGTCCGCCCCAGCGGTCTGTCGTAGACCGTCAGCACCAACCCGCCGGGTGGCGGTGCCGGTTGCGGCCTGATCTCCCCTTCGACGGACCTGGGACGGCGGTCCGCGTCGGGCAGTTTCGCGTACGCGTCCAGAACGTCCTGAAGCGCTGCGGCCAGTCCGTTCCGGTCCTTGACCCTTCCGGTGAGGAGCCGGCCGGAGGAGGTCATCAGCACCAGTTGGGTGCCGTGCAGCCACCCGCTGCCTTCGTCCGGGTTGGGCTTCGCGACGTAGAACCGCTTCCACGTGGCCTGGTACGTGTCGTCCTTGGTGTTGATGTACCAGCCCGGCGCGAAGCACACGAACTTGTCGTTGAGCAGCTTGATCGCGGCGTCGGTGAACAGGGTCGAGCCACCTGACAGGTGGTGCGAGGCGGCGCTTCAGCACACGCCCAGCGGCTCGTTGTACCCGGCCCCGCCGGTGTACAGGACGACGAGCGGCCGGTCCTCCTTGGCCGCGAGTTTGCGGGCCGCGACCACGTCGGTCATCCACTGGACCTGCAGGTGCCGCCACTCGGTTTCCTGCGGCCGGACCAGCGCGAACAGCCTCGGCATGCTGTCCGGCGTCAGGTCGAACTTGCTCGCGGGGCCGGGCTTCTTGGGGGATTCCTTGTCGCCCGCTCCCGCTTCGATTGGCGCGAGGAGCGCCGCGACGCCGAGCGCGGCGAGTAGTGCGGGCCACTTGGACTTGACGAGTGACATGGCTCACTCCTTTCGCGAGCCGGGAAGGCGGTGGCCGGTGCGAGGCGCATCGGCGCGCCGTTCTTCCGGGCTGAGTTGGGTAGTCGAACGGGCGAGGTCGGGCGGGATCAGCGGGGCCGGCTGTGGGCAGGTGAAACGGGTATACCACAGCCGGTGCGGAACCGCCAGCGCCTTCCCAGAGACGCATCGGGTAAAGTGTCCGACCGGAAGCGGCTCAGCGAGGGGAACGTCGTGTACAATGTCGAGTCACACAGTGATCGCGACAACGAACGTGCCGGAAGGCCGCAGGAGAGCCCCAACATGGCCACGAGGCGACTGCCGCCGGGTCGGAACGACCAACACCCTTCAACTCACTCGGGCGCCTGCCGGTCGCGTGTGCGTGTACTCGTCGCGGGAGTCATGTTGTGCGGCCTCGGAACGATCGGGCCGGTGGCACGCACCGCCGACCCAGCCCCCCAACCGGTGGGAGAACCGGCCGGGCCGTTCCTGGCGCAACACTGCAAAGCCTGCCACACAGGGGCCAAGCCCAAAGGCGGCTTCAATCTGGACAGCCTCACACCGGATTTTAACGACAAGGCCAACCGGGAGCGGTGGCTCGCCGTGTCGGAGCAGGTCGAGAACGGCACCATGCCGCCGACCGGCAAGCCGCGCCCGAAGGAGAAAGACGTTCAGACCCTGGCGGACTGGATCGGCGGGCGCGTGGCGACGGCCGAAGCCGACCGGAACGCCGCGCAGGGCCGGGTCGCGATGCGCCGGCTCAACCGGGCCGAGTACCAGAACACCGTGCGCGACCTGCTCGGCGTGGACATCGACCTGAAAGACGTGCTGCCGCCGGACACGTCGGCGAACGGCTTCGACAACAACGCCGAGGCTCTCCACGTCTCCTCCTTCCTGATGGAGCAGTACATGGAGGCGGCCGACAAGGTGCTGAACGCGGCCGTCGCCAACGGGCCGAAGCCGTGGGTGATCAAGAAGCGGTTCGACATCCGGGACGAGAAGACCGTCAAGCCGACCGGCAGCGTCTACCGCCACCTGGAAGACTCCGTCGCGATCTTCAGCTCGTGGGTCTCGGCCAACATCCAGGTCACGTTGTGGAACTTCCACTCTCACTTCTCGGGGAAGTATCGCTTCCGCATTTCCGCCTACGCATTCCAGTCGGAGAAGCCGATCACGTTCCACATGACCGCCGGCACGATGCAGGCGGTGACCGAGGAGCGGATCGTCGGCTACTACGACGTGCCGCCCGGCAAGCCGACCACGATCGAGTTCGTCGAGAAGTTGGACCCGAAGAACACGGTGCGCTTCGTCGTGGACAACCTGGGCGTGACCCCGCCGGTGATCGAGAAGGCCGGGGCGGACAAGTACCAGGGGCCGGGGCTGGCCATCCAGTGGGTCGAGATCGAAGGGCCGCTGCACGAGACGTGGCCGCCGCCCAGCCACCGCCGCGTCTTCGGCGACCTCGCGCAGGCACCGGCACCGACGGCCGAGGACAAGAATCGCGTCGAGGTCGTTTCCAGGCAACCGCTGGTCGATGCCGAGCGCCTGCTGCGCGACTTCATGCGCCGCGCCTACCGGCGGGCCGTGACCGACGAGGACGTGAAGCCGGTTCTCGCCCGCGTGAAGGCCAAGCTGGACGCGAAGGCCTCGTTCGAGCAGGCCATGCGCGTCGGCCTCAAATCCGTGCTGCTGTCGCCGCACTTCCTGTTCCTCCAGGAGAAGCCGGGCAGGCTCGACGACCCCGCGCTGGCGTCGCGGTTGTCGTACTTCCTGTGGAGTTCGATGCCCGACGAGGAACTGCTCGCCCTCGCCGAGAAGGGCAAGTTGAGCCGGCCCGACGCGCTCCGCGGACAGGTCGAGCGCATGCTCAAGGATCCCAAAGCGGCGGCCTTCGCCGACAACTTCGCCGGTCAGTGGCTCGGCCTTCGTGCCATCGACGACACGGCCCCGGACCCCGCCCTCTACCCGGAGTACGACGACGTACTCAAGGTGGCGATGGTCAAGGAACCGCTTCTGTTCTTCGGCGAGGTGCTCGACAACGACCTGAGCCTGACGAACTTCGTGGCCTCGGACTTCACCATGCTCAACGGGCGGTTGGCCCGGCACTACGGTATCCCCGGCGTGACGGGCCAGGAGTTCAAGAAGGTGACGTTGCCGCCGGACAGTCATCGCGGCGGCGTCCTGACGATGGCCGGCGTGATGAAGGTGACCGCCAACGGCACCACGACCTCACCGATTCTGCGCGGGGCGTGGGTACTGGACCGCATCCTCGGCACGCCGCCACCCAAGCCCACGGTCGACGTCGAAGCCGTCGAGCCGGACATTCGCGGCGCGACAACCATCCGCGAGCAACTGGCGCAGCACCGGCAGAAGGCCGAGTGCGCCACCTGCCACGTCAAGATCGACCCGCCGGGATTCGCGCTCGAAAGCTTCGACGTGATCGGCGGCTGGCGGGACTACTATCGGAGCGTCGGCAAGGGCGAACCGGCGGTCGTGGACGGCCGCACGATGCGGTACAAGAAGGGGCCGGACGTGGACGCGGCCGACGTGCTGCCGGACGGGTCGAAGTTCAAGAACGTCGACGAGTACAAGCAACTGCTACTGAAAGACAAGGACCAACTCGCCCGTGCCCTGGCCGAAAAGCTGCTGTACTACGCGACCGGCGCGGCGCCCGCGAAAGCCGACCGCGCGGAGATCGAAGCGATGATCGCCAAGATACGCGCGAAGGATTACGGCTTCCGGACGCTCGTCCACGAGATCGTCCAGAGCAAGGTGTTCCAACACAAGTAGGCAAGCGATGGCAGTAAGAAAGATTGCCCACCCCGACAGTGAATCGCCGCGAGTGGAAACGGGTGCGATTCAGTTTGGCGAGGACTGGCCGGGGCTGTTCATTCGCGGGGACCAAGCGCTCCATCTCGCCTTGTTCATCGGTTGGTTGGAGCCGTTCATCAAGGCTCTTCTTGAGAGGCAGGAAATGCCCACTCTGGGACCACATGATTGGGACCATCTGGATATGGCTTTGAGTGCGATTACGGAAATGCGCCGCGTCATCAACGATGAGGTTCGGGCCTGAGAAGCAACCGACAGTTCATTCCCCAAGACGAGGCTCGCCGCAATGAAACTTACTCGCCGTCGCATGTTGAAGGCCACCGGGGTCTCGCTCGCCCTGCCGTTGCTCGACGCGAACACGTCGGCTCGCGCGGCCGACGCGAAACCGCGGCGGATGGTGTGCATCTGCACGCCGCTCGGACTGCACCCGCCGTACTTCTTCCCGGAGAAGGCCGGCAAGGACTACGAACTCACGCCTTACCTCGAAGTCCTCAAGGAGTTCCGCAACGAGTTCACGGTCGTGTCCGGGTTGTCGCACGCGGGGATGAGTCCGGGGTTCGCGCACCAGGCGTCCGCGAGTTTCCTCACGGGCGCGCAGAACGCGGGTCGGCCGGGCTTCCGCAACTCGATCTCGATGGACCAACTCGCGGCCGAACACATCGGCGGCCAAACGCGCTTTCCGAGTCTCGCGCTGTCGGGCGAAGGCGCCGGGCTGTCGTGGACGCGCACCGGCGCGCTCGTACCCGCGGCCACTTCGCCGTCGAAGGTGTTCGCGAAGTTGTTCCTTGAAGGCAGCCCCGAAGAAGTCCAAAACCAGGTGAACAAACTCGGCGACGGTCGAAGTGTTCTCGACGACGTGCGCGACCAGGCCGGGATGCTGCGCACGAAACTCGGCACCGACGACCGCGAGAAACTCGACGAGTACCTGACCAGCGTTCGCGAACTGGAAAAGCGACTCGCACGCGACGAGACCTGGGCCAAGACGCCCAAGCCCAAAG
>CANLGS010000164.1 GCA_947490035.1 Gemmataceae bacterium | reverse complement strand
GCATGTTCGTCGCGACGCTGCGCGAGGCCGACACCGAGAAGGACATGGTGGACGCGTTGGAGGGCTACGTGCGGCGCGCCGGCGGCCGCGGCACGTCGTTCCCGCCGATCGTGGCCGTGGGCGAGCGCGGCGCGCTGCCGCACGCGCCGCCCACCGCGCGGCAACTCGGCGAGGGCAGCAAGTTGCTCGTCGATTGGGGCGCGGACATGCTGTACAAGTCGGACATCACGCGGACGCTCAAAAGCCCGTTCGGCACCTCGCCGAGCCGCCGCAACAAGCAGGAGCGCGTCGGCTACGACTTCGACGAGATATACGCGGTGGTGCTGGCGGCGCAGAACGCGGCGCTCGCGGCCATCCGGCCGGGGGTGAAGGCGAAGGACGTGGACGCCGCCGCCCGCAAGACGATCGCCGGCGCCGCGCTCAGGAAATCGTCGGAGAAGCTCGGCGACTACTTCACCCACGGCCTCGGCCACGGCCTCGGGTTGGAAGTCCACGAGGCGCCGCGCGTGCGGGCCAACTCCGACGACATCCTCGAAGCTGGCATGGTCATCACCATCGAACCGGGCGTGTACATCCCCGGTTGGGGCGGCATCCGCATCGAGGACGACGTACTCGTCACGCACGACGGCTGCAAACTCCTCACCTCCCTGTCCCGCGAACCCTCCACGCTGACCGCGGGCTAGTGGTTCATTGCAGGTGATTATACTTCGCGCGGTCGGGAGTGAGGCGTTTGGCCCCCTCTCCCCGCAAAGCCGGGGCGAGGGGGAAGAAGTCAAACCGGACCGCGCGAAGTATATGCGACTGTGGGAACGTGACATCCCCATCAGATCACTTCATTCGACCGGGTGCCTTGGAAGCCCTGGTCCTTCAACTCCCGCAGCCCTTCGCCCACGCACGCGGCGTTCAGCTCCGCGCCGGCCGGGCTGGTGTGCGTGCCGTCAGCCGCGGTGAAGAACTTCGTCTTGATGTCTGCCGGCGTGAACTCCGCGTACTTGCCCAGCGCGAGTTTGTTCAGGTGAACGAACAATGCGGGCGCGGGCCGCGTCGTCGAGCGCACCGCCGTCGTTGTGGCCCATCTGGATCAGCACGAAGTCGCCCGGCTCTCAGCATAACTGATTCGCCGGCTTTACACGAATCGCGGCTTGCTTGGCCGGCGGCGAATGCGACAACCTCGTTTTCAGGAGAACTCTTCGATGCGCCGAACACTTGCGAAATGCTGCGGGGCTTTCTTCCTTCTGCTCGCCGCGGGCGTGGCCGACCTGCCCGCCCAGAAGCCGCCCTACGACGTGTTCCCGCCGGCCGAGGCGCCGTACCACCGCGTGCGGTACGACGCGTCGGACAAGAAGGGCGAACTGCCCTACGCGGTCAACTACACGGTCTGGATTCCGCCCGGCGTGAAGACGCTTCGCGGCGTGGTCGTCCACCAGCACGGGTGCGGCGAAGGGTCGTGCAAGTCGGGGCTGACCGGCGCTTACGATCTTCACTGGCAGGCGCTGGCGAAGAAGCACGATTGCGCGCTGCTGTCGCCGTCCTACGAGCAACCGGATAAGGCCGATTGCCAGATGTGGTGCGACCCGCGCAACGGCTCGGACGCCGCGTTCCAGAAGTGCCTCACCGATCTCGGCGCGAAGTCGGGGCACCCCGAACTGGCGAAGGCGCCGTGGGCCTTGTGGGGGCACAGCGGCGGCGGGCACTGGTCCGGCGGGATGGTCATGCTGCACCCGGACCGCGTCGCGGCGGCGTGGCTGCGCTCCGGCGTGCCGCTGTTGAAGGACGACCCGACCCGCAAGGGGATCAAGGCGCACGCGCTGCCGGACGCCGCACTCAAGGTGCCGCTGATGTGCAACCTCGGCACGAAGGAAGGCGTCACCGATAAGGGCAAACAGTTCGCCGGCGTGTGGCCCGCGAACGAGGTGTTCTTCAACGAGGTTCGCGGCAAGGGCGGGCTGGTCGGCGTCGCGGTCGATCCGCTCACGGCTCACGAGTGCGGCAACCAGCGCTACCTCGCGATCCCGTGGCTCGACGCTTGCCTGACCGCGCGGCTGCCGAAAGCCGTCGGCGACCCGCTGAACGCCATGCCCGCGGACAAGGCGTGGCTCGCGCCGATCCTCGGCGGCGAGGCGCTTCCGGCCGCGAAAGTCGCCGAGCCGCTCAAGGCCGGTTGGCTGCCGAACGAAGCGATGGCGAAGGCGTGGGTGGAGTACGTCAAGGACACGAAGGTGACCGACACCACACCGCCGCCCGCGCCGACGAACGTGAAGTTGCAAGGCAACAAGCTGACATGGGAGGCCGAAGCCGACCTCGAAAGCGGGCTGGCGAACTTCGTCATCGAGCGCGACGGCCAGGTTCTCGCGACCGTGCCCGAACAGGGGAAGAACTCGTTCGGCCGCCCGGTGTTTCAGAACCTGCAATACAGCGACACGCCCACGCAACCGCTCGTGCCGATGCAGTTCACCGACACGAAGGCGGAAGCCGGTAAGAAGCACGCCTACCGCGTGATTACCGTGAACACCGCCGGGTTGAAGTCGAAGCTTAGCGCGGAAGCGGCGCCAGCCGCGCCGCCCAAACCGTAGGCGCGGTCTTTGATCACGGTTGAAGCACGAAGAGGAAAACCCATGTTCCGCGTCGCCGTGTTTCTCGTGATCTGTGCGTCCTCCGCGCTGCTCCTCGCGGCCGGGGGCACGCCGCCCGACGAGCCGAAAGGCCAGCCGGAGCCGAAGGCGAAGGCGCTGCCCGCCCGGCACGTGGAGAAGCTCGGTCGCGGCGTCGTGGCGCTCCACCACGGCGAGGGCAAGGTGTTCGTGTCGTGGCGGCTGCTCGGCACCGACCCGGAGGCGGTCGCGTTCAACGTGTACCGCAAAACGGGCGACGCGGAAGCCGTGAAACTCACGAACGAGCCGCTCACGAAGGGCACGTGCTTCGAGGACAAGGGCGTCGAGTTCGCGAAGCCAGTGCAATACACCGTCCGCACCGTGATCGACGGCAAGGAAGGCGAAGCGAGCCGCGCCTGGACGCTCCCGGCCAACGCGCCGGCGCAACCGTACATCTCGGTTCCGCTGAAGACGCTGCCGGGCCACACGCCCAACGACGCGACCGTCGCCGACCTCGACGGCGACGGCGAGTACGAGATCATCCTGAAACAGGAGCAGCGCCCCCGCGACAACTCGCAGAAGGGCGCCACCGGCGAGACGAAGCTCGAAGCGTACAAGATGGACGGCACGCTGCGGTGGCGCATCAACCTGGGCAAGAACATCCGCGAGGGCGCGCACTACACGCAGTTCCTCGTGTACGACTTCGACGGCGACGGCAAGGCCGAAGTGATGTGCAAGACCGCCGACGGCACCGTTGACGGCGGCGGTACCGTCATCGGCAACAAGGACGCCGACCACCGCAACGCCGACGGCTACGTGCTCGACGGCCCCGAGTACCTCACCGTCTTCGACGGCATGACCGGCAAGGCGCTCGCGACCGTCGATTACGTCCCGGCTCGCGGGAAGGTCTCCGACTGGGGCGACGCCTACGGCAACCGCGTGGACCGGTTCCTCGCGGGCGTCGCGTACCTCGACGGCTCGCGCCCCAGCGCCGTGTTCTGTCGCGGCTGCTACACGCGCACGGTGCTGGCCGCGTGGGACTGGCGCGCGGGCAAGCTCTCGCAACGCTGGGTGTTCGACAGCAACGAAGCCGGTCGCGCGTACACCGGGCAGGGCGACCACTCCCTGTCCGTCGCGGACGTGGACGGCGACGGCAAGGACGACATCATCTACGGCGCGATGACGGTCGGGTCCGACGGCAAGGGGCTGTACTCGACCGGTCTTGGGCACAGCGACGCCTTGCACGTGTCCGACTTCGACCCCGACCGGCCCGGCCTCGAAGTGTTCAACATCCACGAGAAGAAGCCCGACTGCGGCGTGTCCTTCCGCGACGCCAAAACCGGCAAGGTGATCTGGAGCAAGCCCTCGACGGACGTGGGCCGCGGCCTCGCGGCCAACATCGACCCGCGGCACAAGGGCGCGCAGTTCTGGGCCTCCGGTCCCGGTCTCGACGGGTTGTACAACGTGAAGGGCGAGAAGGTGAGCGACCGCAAGCCGCGCTCGTGCAACTTCGCGATCTGGTGGGACGGCGACCCGCTGCGCGAACTGCTCAACGGCAACACCGTCTCGAAGTGGAACTGGGAGCGCGGGACCGAAACGACGCTGCTCACCGCGACCGGGTGTTCGTCGAACAACGGCACGAAGTCCGCGCCGGCGCTGAGTGCGGACATCTTCGGCGACTGGCGCGAGGAGGTGATGCTGCGCACGAGCGACAACAAGGAGTTGCGCATCTACACCACGCCGATACCGACCGACATGCGGCTGTGTACGCTGATGCACGACCCGCAGTACCGCGTCGCGATCGCGTGGCAGAACGTCGGGTACAACCAGCCGCCGCACCCGAGCTTCTACCTCGGCGAAGGGATGAAGATGCCGCCGCGGCCGAACATCACCACCGACCGCGTCAAGCCGTGACGCGAGAGCGGGCCGACGAACCGCCCGGTTACGGGCGGTTCGCGGCTTGGTACTCACGCGCACTGGTCGAGCCACCGTTTCCACCCCCGCGACCGCCGGCGCGATGGACCGCGCCACCCGCTCTTCTCTTCCACGCGAGCATCTTCGCCGCAACCGGCGTGCAGCTCCTCTCGTTCAACACGCTCGACCAACTGCTGGCAGCGCCCGAACCGCTCCCCACTCGACACGCGCCGGACTACTCGCGCCGCCGCGTCCGACTTCCGCGCGGAAGTCGGACACGTCGGGCCACGTCGTGGTGAATGTCGTGTCACCTGCAACAACTGGTTTGCAGGGCCGCGCCACGGTGAAGCGGAAGTCGCCAGACTTCCGCTCCATCTCGCGGACGGAACGAAATCGGACGGGTTCCTGAAATCTTTCCGCTCGTCGCGGCTCTGAGTGGGCGGAGGTGTATCGCCAAACGCCTCGAAGGAGACGCCAATGTCCGCCGACCCCGTTGAACGCGACGACCGAACGACCGTACACGTGGCCGCCCTCACTCACGAGGCCGAGAAGGCGCTCGGCCGGTTGTCGCGGCGGCACCGGAAACAGATCGCCCAGAAACTGGAATGCGGCGTCCCGTTCGGGCGGTGCAAGCCGGTCGAGAAGCTGGCCCGCTTCCAGATGCGGCGGTTCGACGTGTCCAAGACGCTGCGGGTCACGTTGCGCCGGCTGCCGGACGGGATGACCGTGTTCCACGCCGGCACCCACTCGGAGGCCGACCAGTTCGCCGATCTGTACAAGGGCAACCTTCCCTCACACCTGATCCCCATCAAGGAGTCGATCGCGATGAAGAACCTGAACAAATCCCACCCGCGCGGCGCCGCCCCTTCGAGCGCCGCCGCCACCAAACCGGTCGAAGCGGTTCCGCCGTCGCCCCCTGCCGCCCCGCCCCCGTCACCGTCGCCGGTCGCGAGCGAAGTGGACCTGCTCGCGGACGCGTTCAAGCTGATGACCGGAAAATTGATGGACGGAAAGTTGCAGCAGATCGAGGGCGACATCATCTCGATGGGCGACCGCGTCCGCGCCGAGGCCGAGGTGAACACGCAGACCCAAGTGCGGGAACTGAAGGCCGTTCAGGAGAAGCAGCAGCAGACCATCCAACAGAACGCGGACGCCACCCGCACGACCCTTCGCGACGAAGTGGTGAAACTCCGCGAGCGCCTGACGGCCGATCTCGCCGCCGTTCAGGAGAAGCAGCGGCAGACCCTCCAGCAGAACGCGGACGCCACCCGCACGGCCCAGACCGCGATCCGCGAAGAGGCGACGAAGCTCCGCGAGCGCCTGACCGCTGAACTCGGGGTCTTGCGGGCGGATGTCGAGAAGAACAAGGCCACGCAAACCGCTCAGGCCGCCGACGTGGTTCGCGGGCGCGAGGAACTGCTCGTCCACATCAACGCCCTCCGCGCCGCGAGCGAGGAACGGGAACAGGAACGCGAGAAGGCGACGGAGTCGCTCCGGACGGGTCTGGCAACAGCCGATCAGTGCCTCCGCGAACACGCGGCTCTCGCGCACCGGCACGGCGAATCGATCGACCAAATCGAGCAGCAGGTGCAGCGGGTCGCGGTGCAGGTGTCGCAGTTGTCCGCACCGCTGGAGGAGCGCCAGTCGTCTCTGGCCGCCCACCTGGAACGGGTCGAATCGGAGCTGTCCCAACTCGGCAGCCAACTCGGCACCTTCCGCGACGCGGTCGAGCGCCTGAGCCGCGTGCCGGAAACGCCGGCGCCCCGCTCGACGCTGTCCAAACTGCTCAAGCGCCTCCGCCTGGCCTGAGCCGCGCCGCGGTGTCCGACTTCCGCTCGGAAGTCGGACACCGCTCAACAATCGACACGTGAAGATAGTTCTAGACAACACGTTACGATCCGCGAAGATGTTTAACTCGTCGGGCCAGCGGCTTGCCCCATAAGGAGTGCCACTACGAGAATGTCGAAACGAGACTCAATTCCGGGTATCTTCAGTTCGGCGTCGGCGCGGAAGCCGGCCACCCAACACCCGAGAATCTCATGTCCGCGGCGCGCGTTCGGAAGTGGCTGTTGTTGGTTGCGGCGGTCGCGCTCGCGTGCGCGGCGGGCGTACTGATCCGGGGCTGGGTCGCAGGCGACTGCGCGGTTGACCGAGGCGAGGACGTTCGCCCGCCGGCACAACCACCCACACCGCCAAGTGTCCAACCGCCCGTAGCCCAGCCGCCCGCCGGCCCTCACTTCTACAAGGGCGTCGAGGTGGTGTGCGTCGGCATCGACGCGCACTTCTCCAAGAAGGTTCCCGACCTCAACCAGGCGGTGAAGGACGCCAAGGACGTTGCCGGCGCCCTGGAGTCCAAGTACGGGTACAAGCCCAAGCTGCTGCTGAACCGCGACGCCACCAAGACGGCGATCCTGGCGGCGCTGGACGAGTTGGACGCGCGGTCCCCGCCGCCCGAGGCGGTGGTGCTGTACTTCGCCGGCCACGGCATCACGTTCGAGTACGCCCCGCCCAACGATCCGGTGCCGACCCGCGTCGGCTACCTCGTTCCTTACGACGCCGACGTGGACCTGAAGGACACCAGCAGCCCGGAGCGGTGGGCGGAGGAGGCCATCGGCATGCGGTGGCTGGTGGACCGGATCGAGACGATGAAGGCCGGGCACGTCGTGCTGATCGCGGACGCCTGCTGTAGCGGCTACCTGACCAAGCGTGGGGGTGTTGCCGAGACGCCGGAGTTCGTGCAACTGTTGAGCGACCCGTCGCGGAAGGTGCTGGCCGCAACGACACAGCGCGAGTCGGCGCAAGAAGGCGTGTTCACCCCGGAGTTGCTGAAGATTCTCGGCGCGGTCGACGCCGACCCGTTGAGCGTGACGGACGTGTTTCTGAAGCTGCGGACGGCGGTGAGCAAGAACCCGAACGGGGCGAAGATGACGCCGCAGATGTCGCACGCGGGTGCGGGCGACGGCGAGTTCGTGTTCGTCCCGACGCGGGTAAATAAGGAGGAAGTGGCCGCTTTGGCCGGGTTGGTCGAGGAGTACCGGCGGACGAAGAAGGTGTCGGCGGCGGGCGCGCTGGTCAGCTTCCGCGGCATCGGCGAGCGGCAGCAGAAGCGGCAGGGTCGCCAGAGCCGATTGAGCGACGTGGCGGCGGCTCTGGAGGCGGAGGACTACCGGTACTCCGCGAGTGCCGAGGCGGAAGCCACGCGGTGGGAGGGG
>CANLGS010000163.1 GCA_947490035.1 Gemmataceae bacterium | reverse complement strand
TGCGGGATCTGCCAGACCACCCACGCGATCCCGGTGACGTTGAGAATCACCCGGTCGAGGACGGGTCGGTTGACGAGTACCGCCGCCGGGTCGGTTTCGCGCAGCAGTCGGCTCAGTTCCTCGAGTTTCATAACGTGTGGGGCAGGGCTTCGCCCTGACTGAGGGTTGGCAGGGTTAAGAATTCCGCCCCGCGAGGCCTGGGTCAACCGTCGATCTGTTTCGCCGCGTCGAGCGTGTTGTGCAGGAGCATCGTGATGGTCATCGGGCCGACGCCGCCGGGCACCGGCGAGACCCACCCGGCCACGGCCCACACGCCTTCGTGAACGTCGCCGCACCACCGGCCTTCGATGTTGTTCGTACCCACGTCCACAACGGCGGCACCGGGCTTCACCATAGCGGGCGTGATGATCGCGGGCACGCCGGCCGCGGCGATCAGCACGTCGGCGCGTCGGCACACTTCCGCGAGGTTGCCCGTGCGCGTGTGCGCGACGGTCGCGGTCGCGTCGCCGGCGGCGGGGTTGGTCGCGGTCGGCTTCTGCATCAGCATCATTGCGAGCGGCTTGCCGACGATGTTACTTCGCCCGACGACCACCACTTCTTGACCCGCGACCGCGATGCCGTTGCGCGCGAGCAACTGCAACACGCCGTGCGGAGTACAGGGATAGAACCGCGGGTGCCCGGCGGCGAGTAGACCGACGTTTTCCGGGTGGAAGCAGTCCACGTCCTTCGCGGGTGAAACCGCCCGGATCACCGCGCCCTCGTCGATGTGCTTGGGGAGCGGAAGTTGCACCAAGATACCGTGAACGGCCGGGTCCGCGTTCAATTGCGCGACGAGGGCGAGCAACTCCGCTTGCGTGGTTGTGGCGGGCAACCGGTGAACAGCGGTCGTCAGTCCCGCATCCTGACACGCCTTGTGTTTGTTCTTCACGTACTGCTGACTGGCCGGGTCTTCGCCGACCAGCACGGCCGCGAGACCGGGCGCGCGCTTGCCGGCGTGCGCGCGTTCGGCGACGCGCGCGGCGATCTCGGCGCGCATCGTCGCGGCGAGTGCCTTCCCGTCGAGTCGTTGAGCGGGCATGAATCCTACTTGTAGGGATGCGGCAAACTCACCTTCGCCCGAACACCGGCAAAGCCGGAACGCCTGTCGGCTTTTCGGACACCCAGAATGCCAGAATGCCAGACTGCCAGAGTCTTCACTTTGGCTACCTGGGTGGTACCGCGTCAGACAGGAGCCAATCGCTGCAAGAGTTTCGGGAGCATCACGCCGGACGGCCCGTACAACCCGACATCCGCGTAGGCGCTCGCCTCGGTGGGTGTCAGGTTGATTTCGATCACCGTGGCACCCTTGCGGCGGGCGATCGGGACGAGCGAAGCGGCCGGGTGAACCACCGCCGACGTGCCGACCACGAGCAGCGCGTCGCACTCGTCCGCCGCGACCATCGCCGCGCTCCACACGACATCGTCCAGTCCCTCACCGAACCAGACGATGTGCGGGCGTAGTCGGTCGCCGCACTGCGGGCATTCGGGCGCGTCGCTGAGCGGGTCCAGCCCGCGGTTCGTGACCTCGCCACACCCCAAGCAGCGCGTCTGTCGGAGGCTGCCGTGAATCTCCAATACGTTCACGCTGCCGGCGTCGAGGTGAAGGCCATCGACGTTCTGCGTGACCAGACAGAAGCGGTCGCCCCAACGCTTCTCCATCTCAACGAGCGCGTAATGGCCAGAGTTCGGCGCGACACTTTTCACGTTCGCTCGGCGGGCGTTATAGAAATTCCACACGAGCGTCGGGTTGCGGTTCCAGCCGTCGGGACTCGCCACGTCCTCGATGCGGTGGCCTTCCCACAGGCCGTCGCTCGCGCGGAAGGTGGGCACGCCGCTCTCGGCTGACACGCCCGCGCCCGTCAGCACGCACACGCGCTTCGAGACGCGTAGCCACCGCGCTGCTTGATCGAGCGAGGTTTCCAGTTCTTCGTCCGTCATGGGCATACCTCCGGCGACTGGGCCGAAATTGAGGATAACGGATTCGCGCGGCGCGAGCAACGCGGCGTGCTTGGCCGCTTGCGGCTTCGCGAGGAAACGCTCGTCGGCACTTGCGAAGCCGCGAGCGGCTTGTCACCCCGTCACCACCGCGCCGGCGTCGCGGCAGAGTTGCTCTGATTGCTCCGCGGTGGGCGCCTCTACGATCACACGCACCACCGGTTCCGTGTTGCTGCCGCGGACGTGCAGCCACCAGTCCGGGCCATCGAGCCGCAAGCCGTCGTCGCGGTTTACGCGCGCGTCCGGCCACTTCGCGACGAGCGCCGCGAGCGCGTCGGGCAAGCGTTCGCGTGGCACGGTGAACTTCGTCTTGAGCATCGCGTATTGCGGCAACTCCGCGACGAGTTGCGAGAACGGTTTCTTCTCTTCGACCATCAGCGACAGGATGAACGCCATCCCGACGAACGGGTCGCGCACCCAGCCGATTCGCGGGTCGATGACGCCGCCATTGCCCTCGCCGCCGATGACCGCGCTCGTCGCGCGCATCAGTTCGACCACGTTCGCCTCGCCCACCGCCGACCGGTAGCACGCGCACCCCGCGGCCGATGCGATGTCCTCGGACATGCGCGAAGTGGACATGTTGATGACGACTGTACCCGGCTGCTGTCGGAGCCGGTACTTCACCGCGAGCGCGAGCGTTACCTCTTCGCTGATGCAGGTTCCGGTTTCGTCGATGAGCGCGAGCCGGTCGGAATCGGGATCGAGTACGAACCCGACGGCGCACTCGTGCTGCTTCACCCACGGGGCCACGTCGGTGAGGTTCGCCGGGATCGGTTCGGGTTCGTGCGCGAACACGCCGGTCGGCTCGCAACCGTACTGGATGAGGTCGCAGCCGAGGTCGTACAGCAGCGCGGACCCGAGCGGCCCGCCGGCGCCGGCGTTGGCGTCGAGGAACACGCGGAACCGCTGACCCGCGACCGCCGCGACGCTGATGAGATCGAGTACCGCCCGCGCGTGATCGACGCCCACGTCCGGCGGCACGCGCACGCTGCCGATCCCGTCCCACGCGGAGCGCGGGAAGTCGCCGGATTCGTACAGGTCGCGGATGGCGCGGCCCGCGTCGGCCGGAAGCACGGCGCCGTCAGCGCCGAACATCTTCAGCCCGTTCCACGGCGCCGGGTTGTGGCTCGCGGTGATCTGGATCGCGCCGGCCGCGTTCATCTGCCGCACCGCGAAGCCGCACGTCGGCGTTGGCGCGATGCCGATGTCTTCGACGATGCAGCCGGCGCCGAGCAGCCCCGCGAGGACCGCGTGCCGGAGCATGTCGCCACTGGGCCTTCCGTCGCGCGACAGGATCACGCGCTTGCCCGCGACGGTGGACCCGAACGCGGCGGCGAAGCGCGCGGCGGCTTCGGCGGTTAGCCCCGCGCCGACGATCCCGCGAATGCCAGACACGGACACGATCAGATCGGACGGCACCGCCATGTAGCGAATCCTAGCGTGGGCGGAGAGGACGTGGAGGAGGTGTTGTAGGGACGGGAACTGGCTCAGCGCGCCGGCGTGTCGGAGTTCGCCCATCAGGGCGGGCCTACGCCTCGGTCACCTCTCTTCCGGTGCGTAGTTCAACACCGTTTTGCCGAAGCGGTCGCGGAGCCGTTTCTCGACGGGCTTCGACAGTCGCGGGCGACCCCAGTTCGTCCCGTACATGTACAGTTTCGTCAGTTTGGCGAACGCCGAGTTCGCGAGCAGGGTGTTGGCGTCGTCGTCGGTGATGACGCCGCTGTTGATTCTGATTTCGCGCACGTTCGTCAGATGACGGCAGGCGGCGAGCGTTGCCACCGGCTCGCCGGAACGGAGGCGGAGGCAGTTCAACCGCTTGAGACTGGTGTCGGCGAAGAATGTCTTCCAGTCGAACTTGACAGGCTGGTCATTTTCGAGGTCGAGTGAGATCAAGAGCGGGAACCGTTCGCTGTGGAGGAGAGCCAGAATTCCCGCCACGGTGTACTTGCCGCGCGGTTTGGTATCCCCTCCGCCAGACGCTATCCCCAGCGAGGTCAGGCGCGTCATGCCGGAGGTTTTTGCGAACGCTTTCAACCCGACATCTGTTGCCGTACTTTCGCCCAGTTCAAGACCGCTCAAGTGGGTGAAGTTTGGTGATGTGGCGAACGCTTCCAGCGCTGCGTCGTCGGCACCTGCGTAGCTAAACCGGGCCACCCACCGGATCGCAGGACATGAGGCCAGTTCCTTGATCCGCTTGGTTGTGCCAGCCAACAGCTCCTCCACGCCGATCGCCGCGAGCGCGTCCGCGATGAGAGGCTGAGAATCCTTGTGCAGTAACTGGGGACTCCCGATCAGCACGAACTGGTACAACCCACGCAGGAACGGCCTTCCCACTTCGTCAGCAACGGTCCGGGTCTTGTCAAAAGTTAAGAGCGGAGCGATCCAAGCCGCGAAGTGTTTCTTCTCCAACTTCTTCGCGCTCGCGTCGAGCTTCTTCCGTACAGCGTCGCCTTCCGGTAACCGCGCCGCCTCGATCTGCAACCGGATGAACTCGGCCCGCGCCTGGTCGTGCGTGTCGCCGTGCTCTTGCAGCCAGTCGGCCAGCGCGAGGCGGGGTGTGTCCTCGTCCGGGTTCGCGATGATCGCAGCCATTAGCGCCTTGCGGTCGTCCATGACTGCCCCTTATTCGTCACGCGCCTTCTCGGCTTCCTTCTTCACGTACTCCTTGAACGCCGCCATGTTGTAGCTGAGGAACAGGAACGCGTGGTTGAGCGCCTGGTACGTCTCGTCTTCGGGGTCGTCGGCGTAATCCTTACGCAGCGCATAAAGCTTCGCGAGCAACTGATCGGCGTTCGGCACGGCGGCACCCTCGGCGGTTGGCGGCGAACTCGCGGGCGAGTTCCGTTCCGACCGATGAGGATTCTACCCATCTTGACGCGCCGCGGCGCGAGTGCTAACGTCCCGCGCCGCACTGCGGGCACGCAGACAGGAGCGTCTGTGTTACCAACTCACAGACAGGAATGTCTGTGCCACGAACGGCAGGTCAGAGGCGCCCGATGGTCCGCCGCGTCAGTCAGTCGCTCGTCGCCTGGTTCCTCTTCTGGGACTTGGCCCTCACCGCGGGGGCGTGGGTCGCCGCGTACTTCGTGCGGTTCCACTCCGGGCTGTTCACGCTCCGACGCGGCGTCCCCGATTTCACGCTGTACCTCCGCGCGCTGCCGCTCATGCTGCTCGTGGGGATGATCGCGTACCGCATCGCGGGGATGTACGAGGTCCACCGGTTGCGCCGGTTCCGCGAAGAACTTCTGGCCGTCGCGAAGGGCGTCGGGCTGATGACGCTCCTCGTCATGGCGACGAGCTTCGCCCGGCAAGCACAGTACGAGTCGCGCGCCGCGATGGCGATGTTCGCCATCGGCACGCTGTTCGCGCTCCTGGTCGCGCGCCGCGTCAGTTGGAGCGGGATGCGCCGGCTCCGCGCCCGCGGCGTGAACCAGAGTCACGCGCTCGTCGTCGGCACCGGCAGGTTGGCGCGGCGAACGGTCCGCACGCTCCGCGCGGTCAACTGGTCCGGCATTCAACCGGTCGGCTACGTCGAGGACGACGGCCACCGCGGGTCCGGCGCCGACCTACCGCTCCTCGGCTCCATCGCGGACTTGCCGGAACTCGTTGCGAAGCACCACATCGAGCACGTGTTCATTGCGCTGCCGCTGAACCGCTACGCGGACGCGCGTCGGGTGTTCGCGGCACTGGCCCAGACGGTCGTTGACGTGCAATTGATCGCCGACCTGCCCGCGATGGCCGGGATGACGTTCACCACGACGCAGATTCACGGCATGACCGTGGTCGGCCTGCGCGAGAACCCGCACCACGGGTTGAACATGGTCGTGAAGCGCGTGATGGACATCATCCTCGCGTCGATCGCCATCGTCTTGGTCACTCCGCTGATGGCGCTGATCGCGATCCTCATCAAACTGACCAGCCCCGGCCCGCTGTTGTACCGGCAAGAGCGGTGCGGGCTGAACGGCAGCGCGTTCATGATGCTGAAGTTCCGCACGATGCACGTGAACGCGGAGGCCAACGGCGCGCAGATGACGGCCAAGAACGACCCGCGGCGCACGCGCCTCGGCGCGCTGCTGCGCGCCACGAACATGGACGAACTGCCGCAGTTCTTCAACGTGCTGTGGGGCGACATGAGCATCGTCGGCCCGCGGCCGGAGCGCCCGGTGTTCGTGAGCCAGTTCGCGAAGTCGATCCCGAACTACAACGCCCGCCACGCGGTGAAGGCCGGCATCACCGGGTGGGCGCAGGTGAACGGCTGGCGCGGCAACTCGTCGCTCCGCAAGCGCGTCCAGTTCGACCTGTACTACATCAGCCACTGGAACCCGCTCTTCGACCTGCGCATCATTTTCCTCACCGTCTGGCGGATGCTTTTCTCCAAGCAGAAACACGCGTATTAGAGCCGAGGCTCAAAGAAGAAGAGCCGCAGATAACGCAGAAGCACGCAGATTAAAGCCAGGAGACAGAGTTCTTCAAAACACTCTTCCTCTGCTGCCTTTAATCTGCGTCCCTCTGCGTCATCTGCGGCTCTTGTCTTCTGACTGCTGTGTCTCTGTTTTCTGCTCTCCGCCCTCCGATCTCTGTCTTCAGTCCCCTGTCTCCCATCATCCCTCTTCGCCCTTGAACTGCTCCTTGTCGATCTTGTACTGGGCGATCTTGTCGGTGATGCTGCGGCGGGACAGCCCGGTGATCTTCGCGCACTTGCCGACGTGACCGCGCGAGCGATTCAGCGCGCGGCGGATGTACCGCTCCTCGAACGCCGCGGTCAGTTCCGCCAACTGGTCGGGCAGCGTGCGGGTCAGGTCCACCTGGAACGGGTGCTTGCCCCCGCCCTCCGCCTTGCGGCTCACCTCCGGCGGCAAGTCCTTCGTGCGGATCACGCCGTCGCGCGCGGTCACGCACGCGCGCTCGATGGCGTTCTCCAACTGGCGCACGTTCCCCGGCCACTCGCACTTGGTCAAGAGCGCGAGCGCCTCCGGGCTGACCGTCGGCGGCTTCTGGCCGGGGCGCGCGAACTTCTGGCAGAAGTGCGACACCAGAACCGGGATGTCCTCGGTCCGCTCGCGCAGCGGCGGCAGGTCGATGCGCACCACGTTCAGCCGGTAGTACAGGTCTTCGCGGAACTTCCCGTCCTTCACCAGCTTTTCCATGTCCTGGTGCGTGGCCGCGACGATGCGCACGTCCACCTCGATCGGCTCCGTGCCGCCCACCCGCTCGAACCGGCGCTCTTGAAGGACGCGTAGCAGTTTGATCTGCATCGACATCGGCACGTCGCCGATCTCGTCGAGGAACAGCGTGCCCTGGTCGGCCAACTCGAACCGCCCGATCTTCTTCTTGTCGGCGCTGGTGAACGACCCCTTCTCGTGGCCGAACAGTTCGCTCTCCAGCAGGTTTTCGTTGAGCGCGCCGCAGTTGACGGCCACGAACGGGCCGCTCCGGTGGGCGGCGGACGCTGGTGGATCGCGCGCGCGATCTGCTCCTTGCCGCTGCCCGTTTCGCCGCGAATCAGCACCGTCGAACTGGTGTCGGCGATGTTGCCGATCAGGTCGAACATGTCGAACATCTTCGTGCTGCGGCTGAGCACGTTCTGGAACGCGTGCCGGTCGCCCAACTCGCGCCTCAGTGCCGAGACTTCGTTCTGAAGGGTGCGCTCGCGCAGCGCGCGCTGGACGATGAGTTGCAGGTGTTGCGG
>CANLGS010000162.1 GCA_947490035.1 Gemmataceae bacterium | reverse complement strand
TTCGGCCTTGCGCGCGTCGGCGACGCTGATCTTGTCCATGTTGTTGTCTCGTAGTGGGTCCGTCGAGTCGAGCATATCCGAAAACAGCACAAAAGGCAGAAAGAAGTAAGAGCCGCAGATGACGCAGAAGAACGCAGATCAAGACGAAGACGAGGAGTTCTTCAAAACACTCCTCTCTGTCTTATCTGCGTTCTTCCGCGTCATCTGCGGCTCTTACTTCTTTCCGGCTCACGCCGCGGCGCGCATCGGCGCCGCGGGCGGCAGGTAGCCGTGCTTCGAGAGCGCGCCGGTCAGTTTGCGGATCGCCTCGGCCCAACTGAACGACGGGGCGCGCCGCGCCGCCGCCACCCCGAACCGCTCGGCGGTGGCGCGGTCGTCGAACACTTCGCGCATCCGGGCGATCAGGTGGTCGTTGTCCGGGTCCGCCCACATGCCGGTGTAGATCTTGTTCTTCGCCTCGATCATCTTGTACTGGACTTCGTAGCCCACGCCCGCGTCGAACACCTCGCCGACAGCACTGAACGTGCTGCTCACCAGCGGCACGCCGCAGCCCATCGCTTCCAGCAGGTGCAGCCCGAAACCCTCGCCGTAAGAGGCGTTCACGTAGCACGTGAGCGAGCGGTACCACTCGGCCAATTCCGCCGGCGTCAGGCTTGTGTTCACCACCTCCACGCGCGGGTCGTCGTGCGTCTTCACCATCGGCGAGCGCGGGGTGATCTTCACCTTGAGGCGCACGTCGCGGTTGTCCGGGAAGGCTTTCACGAACAGGTCGATGACGCGCTGCACGTTCTTCCGCAGCCCGCCCTCGTCGAGCGCGCCGGCCGTGCCGAACGTGCAGATGTCGGGGCCGCTACCGGCGGCGCGGGGGGAGAACACCTCCGGGTCGTAGCCGAGCGGCACCACCTCCGTCGGCACCGTCACGCCGTTGGCGCGGAAGCAGTCCACGCCCCACTTGCTGGGGATGAGCAGCAGCCCGCACTTGTTCAGGTATTTCGCGCTGCCGCGCGGGAGCGTGTCGGTTTCCCACATCGTCCAGGCGGCGGTTCGTGCGCCGGGGCGGAACCGGTAGAGCAAGTGCGGCGGGATGATCGCCAACCGCGACACGTCCCAGGTGTACATCCGCTCGGCCGGAACCACCTCGGCCGGAACGACCTTCGGGTCCATGAACGCGCGCGGGTCGCGGAACACGTTGACGCCGGCCCCGGTCAGGCCGATGAGTGCCTTCATCACGACGTGGTCGTACCCGCCGTAGCCGTGGATGTGCCCCGCGAGGTACAGCGGTGGCCCGGTTCGCGCGGCGGCAGCCACGCCCGGCCGGGCCACGTGCTTCTCGCTGAACAATTTGGCGAAGAACGCGCGGAACCGGCCGCTCAGGAGCATCCGGACGCCGCGCCCGGCGACGCCCAGATAGTCGCGCGAGTAGGCCAGCCGGTTCAGCTTCAGCCGCACCTGGGCGAGCGCCCCGCGCGGGGGGGAAGGTTCCGCCATGTTGGTACTCCGTTACCGGGATGGCGGATACTACGGTGACCTCTGGAAAATGCAAGCCGGACTCCACAAGCCGCTGTTTGGGAGATGTGATCCGGGCTCTCGTAGGACAGGCCGCTGGCCTGTCTCGATCCTGACAGGCCAGCGGCCTGTCCTACGCGGGGGAGCGGCCCATCAGGTACGAGCGCAGTTCGATGAACACCTGCGTGCAGCGCTGCCGCCAGTTGCGGTCGGTCAGCAAGGCCAGGTGCGACGGGCGGAACAGCACGTGAACCGTCAACTGGTTGTCCTTCGCCGGGTCGAGGTGGTGCAGGTGCAGTTCCACGTCGATCGGGCTGGACGCGCGCCGCAACCCGAGCCACGACAGCGGGCCGCCGGTCGGCGTCTTCCGGCCGCCGAGCCGCACCTTGATTAGCCCCGGCACGCTCTCGACCACCTCGCCGCCGGCGTCGTGGACGAACCCGCGCAGTTTCATAATCGCGATCCGCTCCGGCATCCACGCTTCCATGTGGAACGGCAGCGCGGCCTGATCGCGCGACGGCCCGGACTGCGTCACCGTCGAAGCGGGCGCGGGCGTCGTGATCGCGGACGACGGCAGCGCGGGGGTCATGTACCTCGAACCGGGCGCCGACCCGCCGTGCGAGCGCGGCGCTTGCGATCCGCGGGCGTCCGCCTTCACCTGCGCGCGATTGAGCGCGGTGTCGAACCGCTCCGCCAGTTCGCGCGCCGTCTGCGGCCGGTCGTCGGGGTCTTTCGCCAGCGTGTCGAACACCAGCTCTTCCACTTCCGCCGGCACCCACCCGCCCAGACCCAACTCCGCGAACGGCGCCGCGTACTCGGTCGCGTGCGCCAGCAGGATGTCCATGCTGGTCGGCCCGTTGAACGGCAACCGACCGGTGAGCAACTCGTACATCATCACGCCGACGCTGTACAGGTCGCCGCGGTGGTCCATCTCCTCGCCGCGAACCTGCTCCGGGCAGATGTAGCCCGGGGTGCCGACGGCGAAATCGACGTTCGTGTCGGTCACCTTCCGCGTGTCCGGCTCGCCCTCGATTAGTTTCGCGAGGCCGAAGTCCATGACCTTGATGCGCTCGCGCGGCGTGTCCGCGTCCACGACCATGAGGTTCGCGGGCTTGAGGTCGCGGTGAATAATGCCCTCGTCGTGCGCCGCCTGAAGCACCTCGCACAACTCGCCGATGATGCGGCCCACGCGCGGCGCGGTCATCCGCTTGTTCTTGGCGAGCAGCGATTCGAGGTTCACCCCGCGAACGTACTCCATCACGATGCACGGCCCGAGCGGGTCGTCGAGGGTGGCGTCGTAGAGGGTGACCGCGCCGGGGTGCTGGAACCGCGCCATGAGTAGCGTTTCGCGCAGGAACCGGTCGCGGAACTTCGGGTCGGTGGCAATTGTGTCGTGCATAACCTTGACGACGACTTCGCGGCCGAGATCGACCTGGCGCGCGAGGTACACCTTCCCCATGCCGCCCTCGCCGAGCAAGCGCCGGGTCTCGTACCGCCCCATGAATACGCGGCCGATCATGAAATGCGCTCGCGGAACGGGATCGTGGCGCTGAACTCTAGATCGGGAAATCGGCACAGGCGAACGGGGTTGCCACATCCGCGAGGCCCGATGTTGAGGCACGAGAGGAAGTGAGGTGGGGAGAGAAGAACGCATGTCTTGGTCTATACCCCGAAGGGGTTATACTCCTCAGCCCAGGGCAACGCCCTGGGTGACTCCACGGGCACCCGGCGCGCCGGCCATCGGGCGTGCGTCGGTTCTGGCGCGACCGCAAACGCCCACCCAGGGCGTTGCCCTGGGCTGAGGAGTGTTACCCCTCCGGGGTAAAAACCAAGACGCGCCACCTCGCCCCTTTCGCGGTACACTGATCCCACCTACCTCACCCCCGGAGCCTCTCGCATGCGCCGGCTCGTTTGCCTCGTCGCTCTCGTCGCGCTCGCTTCGCCACTGTTCGCTCAGCCCAAAGGCGGGCCGCTGCCGCCGGAGAAGGCGCTCGCGGCGCTCAAGGTCGCGGACGGTTTCCAGGTGGAGCTGTTCGCCGCGGAACCGATGCTCATCAACCCCACCTCCATCGACATCGATCACAAGGGCCGCGTGTGGGTCGCGGAGGCGGTCAACTACCGGCGGAAGAACTTCAACCGGCCGATCATCCGCAAGGAAGGCGACCGCATCGTCGTGCTGGTCGATGAGAAGGGCGAGGGGAAGGCGTCGAAGGTGGTCACGTTCTACCAGGGCGAAGAGATTTACGGCCCGCTCGGAGTGTGCGTCGCGCCGTACCCGGATGGCAAGGGCCAACGCGTGTTCGTGTGCCAGTCGCCGGACATCCTGGTGTTTGAAGACAAAGACGGCGACCTGAAGGCCGACGGCCCGCCGAAGAAGTTCCTCACCGGGTTCGGCGGGTTCGACCACGACCACGGCGTTCACGGCCTCAACATCGGGCCGGACGGCAAGCTGTACTTCACCGTCGGCGACAGCGGCGTGAAGGACTTGCAAAGCAGCGACGGCAAGGGCAAGAAGTGGACCTCGAACACCACCGACGTGCAGAAGGCGACCGTGTGGCGGTGCGACATGGACGGCACGAACCTCGAACTGATCGCGCACAACTTCCGCAACAACTACGAGTGTTGCGTGAACAGCTTCGGCGAGGTGTGGCTGTCGGACAACGACGACGACGGCAACCGGCAGACGCGCATCTGCTTCGTGATGCCCGGCGGCAACTACGGTTACGGCCCGCGCGGCGCCGGTCAGTCGCACTGGCACGAGGAGCAACCCGGCATCGTTCACAAGGTGTTGGGCACCGGGCAGGGCAGCCCGACCGGCATCACGTTCTACGAAGGCGCAATGTTCGCGAAGAAGTACACCGGTGCGCTGCTGCACTGCGACTGCGCCCCGTCCGAAGTGCGGTGGTTCTTCCCGAAGCCGAAGGGTGCCGGGTACGAACTCGACAAGGAACTGCTCCTTACGAGTAGCGACCCGTGGTTCCGGCCGAGTGACGTGTGCGTCGCTCCCGACGGCAGCATCTTCGTGGCCGACTGGTACGACCGCGGCGTCGGCGGGCACGGCATGGGCGACCCCACCGACGGCCGCATCTACCGCATCACCCCGAAGGGCCACAAGGGGTACACCGTGCCGGAGGTGAAACTCGACACGAAGGAGGGGATGGTGGCGGCGCTCGGTTCACCTTGTCAATCAACTCGCGCCCTCGCAATTTCCGCACTCATTTCGCTCCCGTTGGAAGATGTCGTTCAACTGCTTGTGGAAGAGGTGCGAACACATCCAGACTTGCTGGTCGTCGCCCGCATGCAATGGCTCTCGACCCTCATAAATAAGCGGGCGGCGAAGCAAGCTCTAAGCATGGGGTGGGGAACCCGTGTGGGTAAACCTGATGACCGGTTCTACCAATTGTGGACGCGGAGGTATCGCGACGATGGCAGCAAACTCCACTTCGGGGTGGATGTGACAAAGTTCACTCCCGGCCAAGTGCGCGAGGCCGCGATCTACCTTCAGTTCGTTCCGGTTGATAAATTCCCGATGGACACGTTCTACGCTTTCGCCAAAGCCTACGACGGCTCCGACCACTTCTACCGCGCGGCGCTGAACATCGCGTGCGGTACCGACCCGGTGCGGCGCGACGCGATCCTCGCGGACTTCGACAAGCACTTCCCGGAGTGGAACGACAAGGTCGCGGACCTCGTGTGGGAACTGCGGCCGAAGTCCGTTCTCCCGCGACTCGGCAAGTTGCTCAGTGACCCGAAGCTCACCGGCGCGCAGAAGGGCCGCATCGTCGATATCCTCGCGACCAGCGACGACCCCTCCGCCGGGCTGACGATGCTGGATGTACTCAAGGGCGACGCCGCTCCGGAGACGAAGGCGCAAGCCATCGCGAACCTCAAGCTCTTCCTGCCGACGAAGTGGAAGTCGCTTCAGACGGGCAAGGAACTCGCCGCGGCGCTCGACGTGTTGCTCAAGGACGGGAAGACCACCGCGACCGGCTTGCAACTCATCGCCGCCGCGGGCACGCTCGACCGTCTTGACGCGGTGGTTGCTATCGCGAAGAACAAAGATGCCGCGCTCGACCTTCGCAAAGAAGCGATTCGCACGCTCGGCAAGTTGCCCGACGACAAGAGCGTGTCGGCGCTCATCGACGTTGGCAGCCCGGAGAACCCGCTGTCGGTCGCGTGCGTGCAAGCGCTCGGCGAACTGCTCCCGAAGGGCGCGAAGCCCGCGAAGTTCACGACCAACGCGATTGATGCTCTGACTCGCGCTGTCAACGCGGGTGATCGCGGCACGCCGGAACTGAAGTCCGCCGCGCTGAGCGCGCTGGCCGGCAACCGCGCCGGTTCGCAGTGGTTGCTCGACACCCACGCGAAGGACGGTCTGCCGAAGGAAGTCGTCGCGGAGGCGGGTCGGTTGCTTCGCAACTCGCCCTACGCGGACCTCGCGAACCGGGCGAAGCTCGCGTTCCCGGCGGCCGGCAAACTGAACCCCAAGAACCTGCCCGCGCTCGGCGAACTTGCGAAGCGCAACGGCGACGTTGCCCGCGGCAAGGTGGTGTGGGCCGCAAGTTTCTCAGGTGCGTCGCAGTGCGCGAAGTGCCACATGGTTCGCGGCGTCGGCGGTCAGGTCGGCCCGGACCTGTCGATGGTCGGCAAGAAGGCGACGAGCCGCGAGAACCTGTACGAGTCGCTGCTGTTCCCGTCGAAGGCCATCGCCGACCAGTACCTGCAACACTCGGTCACGACCACCGCGGACGTGACCGTGAGCGGGTTACTCATCTCGGACACGCCGACGGCGATCACGCTCCGCGACGCGAACGGCAAGGACACGACCGTCGCGAAGAAGGACATCGAAGGGCCGGTGCGCAAACTGAAGGTGTCCATTATGCCGGAGGACATCATCGCGGCGCTGAGTGAGGAGGAACTCGTCGATCTCGTCGCGTACCTGGAAACGCTAAAGATGGCGGCGTTCACACCGGACAGCTTCCACGTCGTCGGCCCGTTCCCGGCGAAAGACATGGACGCCGCGCTCGATGCGACGTTCGGCCCAGAGAAGGGCGAGTTCGACCCGAAGGCGACGTTCGGCAAGCTCGCGTGGAAGACGATCCGCCCCGACGGGAAGGGCTACTTCGATCTCGCGGCAATGCACGGAACCGCGGGCAACAACTCCGCGTCGTACATGTACGTCGAGATCGAATCGCCGGTCGATCAGGCCGCCGAGGTTCTGCTCGGGCCGGACGACGGCGCGAAGCTGTGGGTGAACGGCAAGGACGTGTTCACGACGCGCGACACGAAGGCCGCCGCACCGGAGACGCACAAAGTCGCGGTGAAGCTCGTGAAAGGAAAGAACACGGTGTTGCTGAAGGTCGCGAACGGCAACAACCCGCACGGCTTCTACTTCAGCCTCACCTCGGCCGAAGAGACGAAGGTGCGGAAGTAGTGTTCTGGGTAGGTGCCGCGAGCCGAGCGGCACGGCTGCCCAACTCGAATTGCTTCCGAATGTTCGTATTGCCTCCACGCGGGCCAGCCCGTGCCGCTCGGCTCGCGGCACCTACACAAAGGAACCCCATGCGCCGCCTTTCCTTTCTCCTCGCCGCGTTCGTCCTCGTGGGCTTCGCCCGCGGCGCGGACGACAAGCCCGTCGTGGTGAAGCTGAACAAGCTCTCCGCGACCGCCCCGGCCGACTGGAAGAACGAGAAGCCGTCGAACCGGCTTCGCACGTTCCAGTTCAAACTGCCGGGCGCGAAGGACCACCCGGACGCCGAACTCGCGGTCTACAACGAGACGCCGCCGGGCGCCGAAAAGAACTTCCCCAAGTGGAAGACCACGTTCGTCGTGCCCGAAGGGAAGACCGCCGAGGACATCAGCAAGACCGCGAAGTGGGAGGTGGCCGGCGCGACCGTGAGCGTGCTCGACGTGAGCGGCACGTGGAAGTACAAGGAGCGGCCCCTCGACAAGAAGGAGACCCTACTCGAAGACTGGCGCGTGATCTGGGTGCTGATCGAGGAGAAGGAGGAGGCGCACTACTTCCGGCTCAGCGGCCCGGCGATCACGGTCGCCGAACACGCCAAGGCGTTCGAGAAGTGGGTGAAGTCTTTGAAGTGAGTAGTCATCACGCTCCGCGTGATGGTCTTGAGTGTAGTCATCACGCTCCGCGTGATGGCCTTTTCGATGTTTCGCGAAGCCGGTTCGCGCCGCCAAACACATCACGCGGAGCGTGATGACTACACTCAAGCGGTGCCAAACCG
>CANLGS010000161.1 GCA_947490035.1 Gemmataceae bacterium | reverse complement strand
TGAGTTCCTGCAAGACCACCAACTGCTTTTCACTGACTCGGACTTTCGCCGCCGTCCCTGGCATCTGTTCGCCTCGCAATGGGTGTTTGGGAGACATACACAAATCCCCGATTTCATGAAACCCCGTTTCCGAGTTGTGGCACTAGGCGGGCAGCAGCACGGTGTCGATCACGTGGATCACCCCGTTGCTGCAGCTGATGTCCGCTTGCGTCACGGTCGCGGCGCCCACCTTCACGCCGCTCGTCGTGTCGATCTTCAACTCGCTGCCCTGCAGGCTCTTGGCCGTCTTCCCGTTCAGCCCGGCCACGTCCTTGGCGGTCACCTTGCCGGCGACCACGTGGTTGGTCAGGATCGCCGTCAGCTTGGCCTTGTCCGCGAGTACCGCGTCGAGCGTGCCGGCCGGAAGCTTGGCGAACGCGGCGTCGGTCGGCGCGAACACGGTGAACGGACCGGCCCCCTTGAGCGTCTCGACCAGCCCGGCCGCTTGCACGGCCTTAACCAGCGTGCCGAACGACCCCGCGGCCACCGCGGTGTCAACGATGTCTGCCATGATGTCAAACTCCTGTGTCGGGCGAACGAACCGATCGGTCCCCGGCGCGGCGCGTCGGTTGAACCGGTCAGTCTCCAACCGTAATGGGAATGGGAAAGTAACTGCCTCGAAGTGAGCAATTCAGTTCGCGGCAAACAACGAGTGTGTGATTAGTGTGTGAAGTTGAGTAGAAGCGATCGAACGAACCGCAGCCGGTAGAGTCTAAAGCTCTTCGCCGACCGCGGCTCATTCGGCGGTCGCACTACTTCGCCGGCATCAGCACGGTGTCGATGACGTGGACGACACCGTTGCTGGCCTTCAGATCGACCGCGGTCACCTTCGCGTCGCCGAACATCACGGTCTTGCCCTTGACCTTGACCTTGAACTTGGTCCCCTGGAGGGTTTCGACCTCCTTGCCGTCGAGTTTCACGACATCGCCGGACAGCACGGTGCCCTTGACCGCGTGTGCCAGCAGGATCTTCTTGAGCAGTTCCTTGTCGCCCTGGACCTTCTTGAGAGTCTCCGCGTCGATCTTCTTGAACGCCGCATCGGTCGGGGCGAACACCGTCCACTCGCCCTTGCTGCTCAGGGTTTCCGCCAGCCCGGCCTCTTTCACCAGCGCCAGCAGAATGGTGTGGTCCTTCGAGCCGGCGACGATCTCGGCGATCGTCTTCTCATCGGCGGCGCGGGCCGGCGACGCGGCGAGCGCCAGGGATGCGGCCAGGAACGCGAACGAGGCAATCAACTTGGACATCATCAGGAAAGCTCCACGGGCGACGACGGGGTAAGACCGGCGCGAATACGCCGGTCGCCGAACGGCAACCAGGCGGCACCGAACGACTCCTCATCCGAGGAGCATTTTCGTTGCCGCTGCCGTTCGACCGCAGTGCCTTCGCGAGATGCCGCGGAGCGGATTCGCGATTTCGGCAGATTTCTTTTCGCTGTTATCCGCAGTGTGATGATGCGGTTAAGATTAGTTGCGGACTTCGATGAGGAAGCGGTCCAACTCTTCGGCCGGCGGTTCCGTCGGCAGCGCACTCGCGTCATACGCCGCGTTCAGGCGAGCTTCCCATTCGTCGAGTTGTTGCGTGTGGAAAGCCACGTCCACGGCGGTGAGCGTGCCGAACTCGGCGTTCGCCTTGCTCGCGATCAACTCCGCGATGAACGGCAGCCCGAACCGCTCGTTGAGCGTGGGCAGGTGCGTTTGCACTTCCCCGGTTTCGAGCAGGTGGACGCCGGTCAGCGCGACGCGGTACGCGTACAGGAGCGTCTTCGCGCGTTTTACTTCTTCCTTCTCGAAGAGTTTCCGCTGCGTGTGCAGGAACCCGCGATAGTGGTTGTGGCAGTGTTTGGTGACGCACTTCGCCGCCAGCGGGCGCAGCCGCGCGAGGAAGTCCGCGCCGAATGCGACGAGCGGCGAGAACACTTGTTCGAGCACGTAGCCGTTGTGCTTGCACATCAGCCGCAGGTACTTCCCGACTTCGTGGCTGACGGCTTCGACCTCGCGGCCCTCGAACTCGCCCTTCGGCTCGACGGTTTCGGCGGGCTGGCGCAACCCGACGATTGCGCGAAGCGGCGCGAGGAAGCAGCCGCGCAGGTCGATGTCGCTATCGACCGAGGGGAAGCCGTAGAGGTGCGATCCGCTGATCGTCCAGAACAGCGCGGTCGGCACGCGCTCGCGGCCCCACTGCCCGAGTGCCGGTAAGTCGAGGTCGTGCGTGATGGTCATGGCGTTTTGTCCGGCTATGTCTTCTTCCAGAGAGGTTTGCTGTTCTCTCTTGCCCACTTGAGAATCGCTCCGGGCGTGGCGTCTCGGTCGAGCGGAGGCGACAGCCTTCCTGACCGAATAATGTCGAGTTGGAGGATGGCGGCCTCCACGGTCGCGAGGACCGATTCCACCTTCGGGTCGCTCTCGACAGCGGTGTTGCGCAGTTCGTAGTCGGCGGTCGTCCGATCCGCACAGAGCGAGCGTAGGGTGTTCGCCAGGCGCTGGAGCGTCAGCACGCCGCTGTTGCTGAGAGCCTGCTCGAACGTCGCGTGCGGGTTCGGGACGCGACGCGTGTCCAGCCCCAAGTCATCGAGTAACTGCCGCACGAGGAGAAACACCGCGTAGTACGCGCGGCTGATCGCGCTACGGCAGATCGCCGCGTGATTCGGACCGGCGGGGTCGTCTTTCGCGTCCCGCGCGCGTTTCCGCCAGCGCGAAATACTGGTGCGCGTCCATGCGGGTCAACCGGTGGAGAAAGTGGAAACGAGCCGTTCCTGCGCGTGCGGCGGCAACTCGCGGGTCCACCGGTCCGACAGGTTCTGGTGGCAAGCGACGGCGGTTCGCACGTCCGCGGGCGTCGTCACGTTCACGACCAGACGGTCGGATTCGTGGTCGGGCGAAAACTGCAGTCGGAGGTCGGGGACGCTGCCCGCGGGGAAGGTTTGATCGACGAGCCGAAGGGCGGCGTCCAGTGCCTCGCGCAACCCGTGGCGCGCGGCGAAGTCTTTGACCTCCGCGCGTGCGGCGCCGAAAGTGGTCAGCTCCGCGACCGGCGGCATTGTCAGTTCGGGCATGGCGGGTTCTCCTCGGTCGTATGGTGGTCATCGTACCGCGTGCGGTGGACAGCTCAAGCCCCGGTTAGTCGCTCCAGTGCTTCCTGATACTTCGCGAGGCTGCGCGCCACCACCTCTTGGGGCAGCGGCGGCGGCGGGCTGGACTTGTCCCAGGTGGTCGTTTCGAGCCAGTCGCGCACGAACTGCTTGTCGAACGACACCGGCGACACACCCACGCGGTACGTGTCCTTCGGCCAGTAACGCGAGCTGTCCGGCGTCAGCACTTCGTCGATCAGGATCAACTCGCCCGTCGGCAACCGGCCCCATTCGAGTTTCGTGTCCGCGAGGATGATACCTTTGCTGTCCGCGTACTCCGCGGCGCGGCGGTACACGTCCAGCGTCTTCGCCTTCAGTTCGGTCGCGGTCTCCAGCCCCACGCCCTTCGCCACCAGTTCAAACGAGATGTTCTCGTCGTGCTGCCCGTCTTCGGCTTTGGTCGCGGGCGTGAAGATCGGTTCCGGCAGCGCACTCGCGAGCTTCAATCCCGTTGGAAGCGCAATACCGCACACGGTGCCGTGCTGCTGGTACTCCTTCCACACCGAACCCAGAAGGTAGCCGCGTGCGACGCACTCCACCGGTACGACGGTCGCCTTCTTCACGAGCATCGTCCGGCCCTCGAGTTCCTTCTGACGGAACGCGGGCGGTAGGTCGGAGAGGTTCGCGCTGAGGAAGTGGTTCGGCACGTTCAGCCACTTCAGCCAGAACAGTGTCATCGCGGTGAGGATCGCGCCTTTGCCGGGAATCGGGTTCGGCATGACCCAATCGAAGGCGCTGATGCGGTCGGTGGCGACGATGGCGAGCGTGTCGCCGAGGTCGTACACGTCGCGCACCTTCCCGCGGCGCGGTGTGAACCCCGGCACCTGACTCTGCAACAGCGGTTCGGCGGGCATGGTCCGTTCTCGTGCGGTGATTGCGGCGGAGCGCAGCGCTATTGTAGCTCAGGTCGCACAGGGCTTCCGCCCTGTGCGACAAACGCCGGCCCCTCCGGGGCGGAATGAGGAATCACTTGTCTTGCACCCCGGAGGGGTCGCCGTTTGTAGCACAGGGCGGAAGCCCCGTGTGACCTGAACCTTGTGCGAGTGGTCGCGGTCACTTTCTGGACGCGGGTTTCGCCCGTGCGTAAGCCAACCAAACGAACTCCACCGCACAGAAGGCCGCGAAATGCCGAGCTATCACCCCGCCGACGTTGAGCGTCGGTGGCAGCAGTTCTGGGAAACGAACAAGACCTTTCGCACGCCCGACCCCGGCGAGCCGGGCACCGAAGGCAAACCGAAGTGCTACCTGCTGGACATGTTCCCGTACCCGAGCGGATCCGGGCTGCACGTCGGCCACCCCGAAGGCTACACCGCGACCGACATCCTCGCGCGCTTCAAGCGGATGAACAACTTCCACGTGCTGCACCCGATGGGCTGGGACGCTTACGGGCTGCCCGCCGAGCAGTACGCGGTCGAGAAGAATGTTCATCCGCGCATTACCACGCGAACCAACATCGACACCTTCCGCCGACAGATCAAATCGCTCGGCTTCTCCTACGACTGGGACCGCGAAGTCGATACCACCGACCCCGCGTACTTCAAGTGGACGCAGTGGATCTTCCTGACCATCTACGACACGTGGTACGACGCGATCGCGCAGAAGGGCCGCCCGATCAGCGAGCTGCCGATTCCGCCTGAGGTGAGCGCGAAGGGCGACGCCGCGGTGCGCAAATATCAGGACGATCACCGGCTGGCGTATCAAGCGGAAGTCCCGGTGAACTGGTGCCCCGCGCTGGGCACGGTGCTGGCGAACGAAGAGGTCATCGACGGCAAATCTGAGCGCGGCGGCCACCCCGTCGAGCGCCGGCCGCTGCGCCAGTGGCTAATGCGGATCACGAGCTACGCCGAGCGCCTGCTGGCCGACCTGGAACCACTGGACTGGTCGCACTCGATCAAGGAGATGCAGCGCAACTGGATCGGGAAGTCGGAGGGTGCTGAGGTGACATTCACGGTGGCCGACCGAGGGTCCGCAGACCCTGGGCTTGAGATCACTGTGTTCACGACGCGCCCCGATACGCTGTTCGGCGCCACCTACATGGTGCTGTCGCCCGAACACGCGCTGGTGGCGAAGATCACCACGCCGGACCAAAAACAAGCAGTGGAAGAGTACCAGAAGCAGTCGGCGCGCAAGAGCGACTTCGAGCGCACCGAGACGGCCAAGAAGAAGACCGGCGTGTTCACCGGCGCGTACGCCATCAACCCCGTCTACAGCGAGAAGGTGCCGATCTGGATCGCGGACTATGTGCTGGCGACCTACGGCACCGGCGCGATCATGGCCGTGCCCGGTCACGACGCGCGCGACTTCGAGTTCGCCAGGCAGTTTGGGCTGCCCATCGTCACTGTCGTGCGCCCGTCGGAAGAGTGGCTCACCAAGACCGGGAGCACGGTGGCTGACCTGAAGGAGCCGTACTGCGAGGAGGGGATCGCGGTCAACAGCGGGCCGCTCGACGGCATGCCCACCGCCGATGCGAAGCGCGAAATCTCGGTGATGCTGGAGTCGCGCGGGCACGGTCACCGGCGCGTGAACTACAAGCTGCGCGACTGGCTGTTCAGCCGCCAGCGATACTGGGGCGAACCGTTCCCGGTGCTGCACGGCGCGAACGGCGAGCGCGTCGCGCTGTCGCCGAGCGACTTGCCGCTGATCCCGCCAGAGTTGGAAGACTTCAAGCCGACTGGCACGCCCGAAGGGCCGCTGTCGAAGGCAACCGACTGGGTGAACGTGACCATCGGCGGGAAGCCGTACAAGCGCGAGACGAACACGATGCCGCAGTGGGCCGGGTCGTGCTGGTACTTCCTGCGCTACATAGACCCGAAGAACGACACCGCGTTCGCCGACCCCGCAAAGCTGAAGCACTGGCTGCCGGTCGATCTGTACGTCGGCGGCGCGGAGCACGCGGTGCTGCACCTGCTGTACGCGCGGTTCTGGCACAAGGTGCTGTTCGACCGCGGCTACCTGCCGTGCCCGGAGCCGTTCCAGCGGCTGGTCAACCAGGGCATGATTCTGGGCGAGTACGAGTACCACGTTTCGGTTGACTCGCACGCCGCCAACGGCGCGACGCTGACCGAGATGGGCATCAGCGCGGTTCACCGCAAGTCCGAGGACGAGAAGAAGCACGACACCTACGTTCTGAAAGTGAAGCCGGTTGAGAGCGAGGCGCTGGTCAACCTGCCGGATGAACTGGTCGAGAAGGTGAAAGGGAAGATGGTGCTGGGGGGCACCGATATCTCATTGGCGACGAAAGCCGAGAAGATGTCGAAGAGTGGTGGGAACGTGGTGAATCCCGACGACATCGTGGAAGACTACGGTGCCGACAGTCTGCGCCTGTACGAGATGTTCATGGGGCCGCTGGAAGCGGTGAAGCCGTGGGACACCAAGAGCATCAAGGGCGTGTATGGCTTCCTGACCCGCGCGTGGCGGATCGTCGTTGACGATCACGCCGAAACGCTGGTGCTGAACCCGACGGTGAAGGACATCGAACCGGATCGCGACACGCTGCGCGTGCTGCACCGCACCATTCAGAAGGTGACCGAGGACACCGAGAGCCTGCGCTTCAACACCGCGATCTCCGCGATGATGGAGTTCGTAAACCACGTCACCAAACTGGAGGCGCGGCCGCGCAGCATCCTCGACCCGTTCGTGCTGCTGCTGGCGCCCTACGCGCCGCACGTCGCGGAGGAGCTGTGGCGGGCGCTGGGCCACGCGACCACGCTGGCCTACGAGCCGTGGCCGAAGTTCGACGCGGCGCTGACGGCGGCCGACGAGATCGACGTGCCGGTGCAGATCAACGGCAAGCTGCGCACGGTGCTGAAGGTGCCGGCCGAGATCGACGACGCCGCGCTGGAAGCCGCGGCGCTGGCAGACGAGAAGGTGAAGGAATCGCTCGTCGGCAAGACGATCAAGAAGACCATCGTGAAGTCGAAGAAGCTGGTGAACCTCGTCGTGGGCTAACTCGCAAATCTTGACGAGCCGGAAGCGCCAGTTTTGAAGTTGCGCTCGGCGTGTGTTCCGTGTGTTTCTGCCGTATTTTATGCTCGCACTCGATACTCGACCGGGTGCGCGGCGCGCAACAGGCGTCGCAGCCTCTTGCGTCCCGTCGGGGTGAAGTTCCCCACGGATGGTGGGCAGTCGGAAAGCGGTGTAAACTCTGAACCGAAGGAGACACACCGATGTCAGGCAAGCGCAAGGTCTACACGGCGGAGTTCAAGCTCTCGGCCGTCAAGATGATTACCGAGCAGAAGCTCGCCGTCGCCGAAGTCGCACGACGGCTCGGCGTCACCGAGAACCGGCTCCACGACGGGAAGAAGGCCATCGCCAAGAAGGGGTCCGACGCCTCCCCCGGCTCCGGTCACCTCACGCCTCAAGAGGAGGAGATCCGCAAACTCCGGGCCGAGGTCAAGCGCCTGGAGATGGAGCGCGACATCCTAAAAAAAGCCACGGCGTTCTTCGCCACCCAGATGACGTGACCTTCGCCTGGATCGAGGAACGCAAGACCGAGTGGCCGGTCGCGCACATGTGCCGCGTGTTGGGGGTGTCACGCTCGGGGTTCTACGCGTGGCTCGCCCGCAAGCCCAGCGCCGCCGAAGTTCGG
>CANLGS010000160.1 GCA_947490035.1 Gemmataceae bacterium | reverse complement strand
GGGCATTTCTGGACGAAACGATCGATTACGCTCTTGGGTAACATCCTTGTCGCTTCCTCAGAGGGTGAGTCAACATCCCTGGTGAAAACAACTTATAGCAATCGCTCGCGATGTTGTAAGGGGTGACCTGCTGCCCTACCTCGAAGAGAACCCCCTCTTCGACTCGTACAACAAGGCCGCCGGATTCCGCGGACCCAGTTACCAATCGCTCAACGACGCCTTCTTCAAAACAGCCGTCAAGGTCAGCCCTTTCAACATGGATGAAAGACTGATGAGATCGCCACCCACTGTGTTTTCCAGCGTTTGCTGAGTGACGACGAATTGTCACTCAGCAAATACCTCTCTCGGAATTCAATTGATCCGAGCGGGACAATCCAGAAGTACATTGTGGGAAACATCTTGCATCGTCCTCATCCATGTTGAAAGGGCTGGCCGTCAAGGTCTACCGGTGCCCGTCCGACATGCCCGGCGTGTTCTCCGGAGAGGCGGGAATCGCCGGCTGGGCGCGGATCAACGTGGTCGCGTGCTGGAGCCCGGACGGAACCCAGGTCGAACCCGGAGCCAACTACAACGACAGCCCCGCCGGGGTGTTCAACGACCCGACCAAGAACCCGTCGAAGAAGAAGGCGCTGTTCAACGTCAACGTGAAGCGGGGAATGGAGCACGTAACGGACGGACTATCGAACACGGTGTGCTTCTCGGAGATCGTCGCCGGGAAGGACGGGAGCCTGGACCTCCGCGGGCCGTGGTCGAGCGAGTTGTGTACCTTCTACTCCGCCTTCTGGGGGCCGAACTCTCCCAACAAGGACTCGATCTACAACGCTATCCCGCAGTATTGCCTCGACTCCACATCCACCCCGTGCGCGGCGACCGCCCCGAGCTTCGGGACGAGCATGATCTTCGCCCGCAGTAAGCACACCGGTGGGGTCAACGGGCTGGTGACGGACGGGAGCGTGCGGTTCTTCTCCAACAGCGTCGACCGCCAGGTCTGGCAGGACATCCACAGCATCAACGGCGGGGAAACGAGCCAACTTCCGTAGCCCGCGACACACCGGATCGCGGGCGCGATTCTGTCTCACCCCACTCACGCTGGTCGTCACCCATGCGCGCCGTTGCGTTCTTGTTCGTCGGTCTGGCAATGTGGTCACTCATCGGCTGCGGGTCGGGGTCGCGCCCGATCCCGATGCGCGGGGAAGTGACCTTCGACGGTCGGCCCGTGGAGGAGGGGACGATTACCCTGACTCCGACGGACGGCCACACCGGACCTGGAACGGGCGGGACGATCACCAACGGCCGGTACGAGATCCCGGGAAACGTGGGGCCAACAACCGGGGGGAAATACCGGGTCGAGATCAGCGGTTACGCGAAGCTCGGGAAGATGGTCCCCGACCCGTTCAACCCGACCGGCCCGCAACTGCCCTACAAAGAAAACTACATCCCGGCCAAGTACGGCATGCAGAGTACGCTGGTCGTGGAGGTGCCGACCAACGCACGGGAGTTGCAACAAGACTACCAGCTTGAGAAGGATAAGGGCGCGAAGTGATCCGGAAATGAACGCTCACCCACTTCAAACCGTTACCCGCGAAGCGCCGCCATGACACGCCGCGTTCTCTTCGCCGCGCTCGCAGTCGCGGTCGCGTGCCCCTCCCTGCTCGGCGCTGAGCCGACGTTCCGCGCCGGTGCCGCGGCAGTGGACGTTACCCCGGAGAAGTTCCCCGTCGTCATCAACTGCGGGTTCCTCGAAGCCACCGGGGCGAGCGCACGCGACAAACTTCACGCCCGCGCGCTGGTCCTCGACGACGGTACCACCAAACTTGCCATCGTCATCGTCGATAGTTGCATGTTGCCACGCGAGTTCCTCGACCGCGTGAAGGCGCTGGTCGCGGAGGAGTTGAAGATTCCGGCCGACCGGCAGTTGATCGCAGCAACGCACACGCACACCGCGCCGGCCGTCATGGGCTGCCTCGGCTCCGACCCCGACAAGAACTACCCGCCGTTTCTCGAACGGCAGATCGTCGCGGCGGTGCGGCAGGCGAACACGAACCTCACGCCCGCGAAAGCCGGGTGGGCGGTCGTGTCGGCTGAAGGACTGACCCACAACCGTCAGTGGGTGCTGCGCTCCGACAAGGTGCGGAACGACCCGTTCGGCAACCCGACGGTGCGCTCGAACATGCACCCGGGCTACCTGCACCCGGACTTCGTCGGGCCGTCCGGGCCGGTTGACCCGTGGCTCACGGTGCTCTCGGTTCGCACTGCGGACGACAAGCCGCTCGCGGTGCTGGCGAACTTCTCGATGCACTACTTCGGCTCGGCACCGGTGTCCGCCGACTACTTCGGCCGCGTCTGCGCGAACCTCGAGAAGCGTCTCGGCGGTGAGAAGAACCCGAAGTTTGTCGCGCTGCACTCGCAGGGCACCGCGGGCGACCTGCACTGGATGGACTACAGCAAGGCGCAGGTGAAACAGACAATCGACGACTACGCGTCCGCGGTCACCGACAAAGCCGAGGACGCCCTGAAGACCGTGAAGTACCGTACCGACGTCACTCTCGCGATGGCCGAGACGAGACTGGTGCTCGACCGCCGCGTGCCGGACAAGGCGCGGCTGGAGTGGGCGCGGAAGCTGATCGCGGACATGAAAGAGCCGAAGCCGAAGACGCAGCCGGAGATCTACGCCCGCGAAGCGATCATGCTGCACGACGAACCGCGGCGCGAACTCAAACTCCAGGCGGTCCGCATCGGGGAACTGGGCATCGCGGCGATCCCCAACGAGGTCTTCGCCATCACCGGGTTGAAGATCAAAGCCCAAAGTCCGTTCGGTACGACCTTCAACGTCGAACTCGCAAACGGCGCAGAGGGTTACATCCCACCCGCGGAGCAGCACGTCCTCGGCGGCTACACCACTTGGCCGGCGCGATCCGCGGCGCTCGAAACAGGAGCCGAAGCGAAGATCACCGAAGCGGTTCTGGAACTCTTGGAGAAGGTGGCGGGCAAGAAGCGACGGTCGTTACCCGACCCGACCGCGGACGAGTACGCGAAGCTCGTCCTCGCCGGCAAGCCGGTCGGGTATTGGCGGTTGGGCGACCTCGGCGAGTCGGCTGCGGACCTCGCGGGGAAGAACCCCGGCGCGTTCGAGCCGGGCGTGGTGTTCGGCCTACCCGGCCCGCGGTCGATGCCGTTCGTCGCACAGGACGCGGTGAACCGCGCGGCGCACTTCGCTGGCGGGCGCATGACGGCCAAACTCCCGGAATTAGGCGACGCGTACACCGTCGAACTGTGGCTGTGGAACGGCTTCCCGGCTGACACCCGCGACTGGATCGGCACACCGTTCGCGCTGGCCACCGGCGACACAGTCGGCGATCACTTCCTGCTCGGCGGCAAGAAGGGGAAGCCGAACGTGCCGGCGTTCGCGTCGGGAAAGGATGCGGAGCCGCAGTCGGGTAAAACGCCGGTGCGGTTCCGCGTGTGGGTCCACGTCTGTTTGGTGCGCGACGGCGAGGCGGTTCGCGTGTACCTCGACGGCAAGGAAGAACTCGTCGCGCAGATGGTGCGCGCGGTGAAGCCGAACCGGTTCGTCGTTGGCGGCCGACCGGACAAGGCGTTTGGGTTCGAGGGGCGTGTCGCGGAGGTCGCGGTGTACGACCGCGCGCTGACCGCGAAAGAAGTGGCGGCCCGTGTGAAAGCGATGGAGAAGTGATAGACGCGGGAGCTTGTGAGGGCCGCGTCCGAGCGGGCATCCCTTGCCCAGTGCCGAGCATGCCATCGGAGAGCACGTTCACGAACAGAGCGGTACGCTCGTCCAACGGGAACCCTCGTGGGAGGCGACGACCACGAGGGTTCCCTGTCGGCGAACCGCACACAACGATCCCCAGTGGACGACTGACAGCCCCGGCGGGTCGCCCCCCCGTGCTGTGGCCCGAAAGGGCGCACCGAGGCGGGGTGCTGACTTGCTCAGGCTTCTGAGCAGTTCTTGTGGCGTGATGAACCCATCGTCATTCAGGTCGAAGGCGCGGAACCCGTCGAGGGTGCGCCCAGCGGCACGCCACTCGTCGAGTCCCACCTGACCGTTCCCGTCCGTGTCCAACTCCTGGAACCACGCCGGCAGTGGGCTTGGAGGGACGGCGCCGTCGCGAGCGGTGAGAGTGAACGGGCCGACCCGGAACCCAACCAAACTGGTGACGACGACCCGGTAAATGCCAGTCTGGGCAGGTCGGTAGGCAAGTTTGCAATCGGCCCCGATACCGCTGCTGCTGCTTTCGGCGAGCGGCTTGCCGTTGGCGTCTTCGAGAAAGAGGAACGACTGGAACGCGGGGCTCTTCAGGCCGAAGTGGTACTTCGTTCCGGCTTCCAATCGCACCGTCAGTACCTTGAACGCAGTCTTTCCGCGATACGTCTCGCCCGCCGCCGCGATCGTCGCGGCGTGCGTCAGTCGGCCCTTCTCGAACTTCAGGTCGGGGCGGGCCGCGGCTCGCTGCGTCACTTCCCGCAGAGTCATGAGGCCGTCGCCGTTGAGGTCGTACTCGTTGAACTCGGCGATTGCGCGCCCGCCTGCTCGCCACTCGTCGAGGCTTATTTGCCCATCCCCATCTCGGTCAAACTCCACAAACCAGAGCGGCATGCCGGGCGGCGGTATGTCGCGGGTGGTGAGCGTAAACGCACCAATCCGGAACCCTCCCAAACTGGTGACGATGATCCGATAAGTGCCCGTTCGAGTTGCTCGGTACACGATGCGCGAATTGCCGCCGATGAACGGGCTGCTGTTTTCGGCGAGCGGGTTGCCGCTGGCATCTTCGAGAAAGGTGAACGCCTGGAACGCGGGGCTGATCAGGTCGAACTGGTACGTCTTGCCCGCTTCCAAGCGGACCGTCACGACATTGAAAGCCGTCTTGCCCCGGTACGATTCGATGCTCTCGTCGATGGCGCCGGCGTGGGTTGCCTTGCCCTTGTCCAGCACCAACTCCGCCCGCACCACGGGGCGACGCGTCAGTTCCCGCGGGGTGATGAGTCCATCGTCGTTGAGGTCATACTCCCTGAATCCGGCAATCACTCGCCCGGCGGCACGCCACTCGTCCAAGCTAACCTGCCCGTCCCCGTCCGTGTCGAGTGTGTCGAACCACGGCGGAAGCGTCGATGGCTTTCCGTCGCGCACGGCGAGTTTGAACGGCCCGACGCGAACCCCACCGACGCTGGTGGCGATGACGCGGTAGATGCCCGCGTGGACGGCGCGGTGGACGAGCCGGCAGTTGTCCCCGACACCGCGACCGCCGCTCTCGTCGAGCGGTTCGCCGTCGGCGTCTTCGAGGAAGAGGAGCGACTGGAAGGCCACGCTCGACAGGTCGAACTGGTACGTCTTCCCGGCTTCGAGCCTCACCGTGAGAACCTTGAACGCGGTCTTGCCGCGATACATTTCGTCAGCTTCCGCGACCACACCGGCGTGCGTGAGCCGCCTCTCGACGAGGACCAAGTCCGGGGTTTGCTTCCAGACGCGGAGGAACTCTTGTGATGTGATGAAGCCGTCGCCGTTAAGGTCATACTCGTTGAACTCGGTGATGGGGCGTTTCGCCATTCGCCATTCACCCAGACTGACCTGCCCGTCACCGTCCTCGTCCAAATCTCTGAACCACTGCGGCAACGAACTCGGGCGGTCCTCGATGCGAGCCGAAAGAGTGAACGGTCCGATGCGACCCCCGTTCGTGCTGGTGACCACGACCCGATAGGTGCCGGTGTGGGCTGAACGGTATCTGATGCGACAACTATCGCCCGGATTTTGACTGCCGTGTTCGGCGAGCGGGGTGCCACTTGCGTCTTCGAGGAAGAAGAACGGCCGGGTCGTTGGGCAGGCAAGGTCGAATCGGTAAGTCTTCCCGGCTTCCAGCCGCGCCGTCACCACCGTAAACGCGGTCTTCCCGCGATGCGGTTCGGGGCGCTCCGCCAACACGCCGACGTGGGTCGCCTTGCCCTTGTCGAACACCAACTCCGTCTTCTCGGTCGCGCGGCGTGCGAGTTCTTGTGGTGTGATGAACCCGTCGCCGTTGAGGTCGTACTCGTTGAACTCGGCAATGGGTCGCTTGGCCATTCGCCACTCGTTCAAGCTGACTTGCCCGTCGCCGTCCTCGTCCAGGTCTCGGAACCATTGCGGCAGCGGACTTGGGCGGTCTTGGGCGCGCACCGCGAGGTTGAAGGCGCCGACGCGGAACCCGCCGACGCTGGTGACCACGACGCGGTGGGTGCCGCTGAAGGTGGCGCGGTAGGTGAGCCGGCAGTTGTCCCCGACATTGGCGGCGCCGCTCTCAGCGAGTGGGTTGCCGTCTGCGTCTTCGAGAAAGATGAGTGCCTGGAACACGGGGCTGATCAGGTCGAATTGGTACGTCTTGCCCGCTTCCAGGCGCACCCGCAACACTTTGAAGGCTGTCTTGTTCCGGTACGTCTCGCCGGTCCCCTCAATTGCACCGGTGTGGGCTAATCGATCCTTGTCGAGGATCAGGTCCGGGCGCGCGTTCGAGTGTCGGAGGAGTTCTTGTGGTGTGATGAAGCCGTCGTTGTTGAGGTCATACTCGTTGAACTCGGCGATGGAGCGCTTGGCCGCTCGCCACTCGTCGAGGCTGACTTGCCCGTCGTTGTCGAGGTCCAACTCCCGAATCCATTTCGGTAGCGGGTTGGGGCGGGCGGTGGCACCGCGTGGCGGGGTCTTGCTTCCGTCTTTCTTCGCGGTCGGGTCGGTGCGTTCCTTCGGATCCTGCCCATCCGCTTGCTGTTGCGTGCCCGCGGCCTGGATCTGACCGAGGATAAGGAGTGCCAACAGAATGAAGGCAACGAAGTGTGACTTCGCCATAACGCAGCTTGAGACGGAAGGCGGGCAATTTGTAAGAGACTACCACGAGCGTCGGCCGTTTGACCACACTAATCGCTGAAATGCTGACGATTTACGTCCGTTTGATTGGGTGTCACGCCCGCCGCGATACCCAGCGCGCCCGCCACCGGCGCCACCAGCAGCCACTTGCTTGCCATGATTCGTCCTCGAAGGAGAAATGCCCCGAACCGGGGCCGGAAGGGTCGGGCCGTGTGCCCGTGACTCGCGCCGATCATACCCGCGAACGAGCACGCACGGGAGCGGCGCTCCGGGCGGCTGTTACAGGGGCAGGCGAAGACTCCGCGAGCGGAGAACGTTGAACGACATCTTGACCTACAAACCGCGGCCGCGCTCAAATGGAGCGGACTCGAACTCCGGAGAGGGCTGACGATGACACCGCCGCCCGACGACGAACCCGTGGCAGCCGATGAGTGGCCGGAACCGATTGAGACCGACCCACTCGAGCAGCAGAAAGCCGAGCGCCGGGTCCAGTTCGAACAGGCGATGGCGCTGGCGGACGGGATGCTCGCGCGGATTCACGCCCAGCAACTCGCGGACGAGGACGTGTGGCGGCCGTGACGCCGTTTTCCGGTTCGGAAGTTGCCAACGAACGACGCGAACACGGGCGTCGCGGCCGGCGCCGAAGGTTCTCACCGGAGACGCGCCAACGCGGCCTTCACCGCGTTGTACGACCGCGGGCGATTCCGAGCTGGTCAGCGCCCCGGCTTCACTTCGTCCCACACGCTCAACGCGGCCAGGATGAACGCCGCGGCCACGTCCCGGTCGCGGATGTCCTCACCGTCGCCCCACAGAACCGAATCCCAGAACTCGTTCACTTCCTCCCATTCCACGGACGCGCCCGAAGCGTTGTAGAGGTCGAGGTACAGTCTGGTGGGCAGCCCGAGCTGGTCACACGCGCACG